>NZ_QHLJ01000011.1 GCF_006864365.1 Campylobacter sp. MIT 99-7217 | reverse complement strand
TGCTCTTTATTCTTAATATTCTTTTTATGGCTGTTTAGTTTGCTTGAATGCTTTTATTCTTTACCATCTTAAATTCTAGGATTTTAGGTTTTAAGTTTTAAGTTTATGCTTTATACTCAAAGAGCTTATTAAGTTTGATTTTTTGAATTTAAAGCTTTGAAATTATGCTTTCAACTCTTTTAAAAGTTTTATTGATTTTTAGCTTTTCAAATTTGAATTTTTAGATTTAAATCTTGAAATTTAAGTCTATACCTTATTTTCAATGGATTTGTTAGTTTTTAAAATTCAGATTTAAGGCTTTAATCTTTAGCTTTGATTTTTTTATATCTAAATCACTCAAATGATAAATTCCATCTTTGCTTTTAATTCCACCTTGTTGCTTTGTGTTTTTTGGTTTTTGTGTTTGTTTGGGGATAATTATCAAAAAATCTAAAATTTCAAAAAAAAAAAAAAATGAAATTTGGTTATAATTTGATTTTTAAAATAAATTTTAAAAGCGAGAAAAAATGAAAAATATTATTTTGCTTGGCGGTAGTAATAGTCTTAAGGTCAATGGACTTCAAAAAGGTTTAAAAGAAGCTATTAATCAAATCAACGAAAGCTCGACGACTGTGGGGGGGGGGGATATGAGTTTCATAACCTTGCTTTAGGAGGTTGCACCGCTATACAAAATTTATATGAAGTTCAAAGGCACAAAGAGTTTTTTAAAAATGCAGAGCTTATCATAACAGAAAGCAGTATAAACGAAATTCACAACTATTTTTTAAAACAGCAATTCCCACTAGAGCTTATCTATAGAGACCTTTACTATCTTTACAAAAGCCTAGCTCTTTTAAATAAAAAAGTTTTAGTACTTTGCTTGCCAGAGTGTTCAGGGTGGATGGACTCAAGGATTAAGAAGCTTATACATAAAATTCATGCTAAACTAAGTCTTGAGTTTGGTTTAAATTTCATAGATATGCAAGAGTATTATGAAAAATACGAGCTTTTTGAGTTTGGCTCACGCATTGATGGGGGACATCAACAAGCGAGGATAATTTGTGAGTTTGGTAAAAATATTATAAATTCCCTGCCATACTATCAAAAACCAAGGACAAATCTAAAAAACGATTTGCCCAAGTTTAAAATTATAAATCCTAGCCAAATGAAACTTTTAAACGGGAATTTAAAAGAGATAATCATAAAAAACTCGGCCTTTAACGAGAGAATTTATAGATTAAACGAGGATACCAAACTTGCCTTTGCTAAAGAGCTAAATGGTTTCTATCTTTTAGGGATTCACTCGTGGAATAATATGGAAAATAGAGAAAAGGCTCTGCAAATCCCGCCTGGTTGGTTTGGTATGGTAAGAAATTTTTCTAGTGTAGCTTTTGAAAATGAAAATGAAATTTTCACGAAAGAAATGGGTTTCATAAACCAGTTTATAAGCGTTCATAAAAATTTTAAGCTTGAGAATACAAAGCTTTTTATAAATAAGGATAAAAAATTCAGCGAATTTCATGTAAATGTGGAAACTTGGGCTGAGGATGCAAGGCAGTTTTATACTAGCGATATTATAAATTTTTTCTTAGCAAATGCTTGCAAATTAGACTTTGAAGTGGATTTTAAAGACATTCAAAATACTCATTTTCAAATTCCCAAAGAATATAACTTCAACCATCTAATCCCGCCCGTTGAAGTGTATAAGGAGATAATAGATGAGTATTGTGCTGTTATGGATACTAGAAAACTAGGCACTTTACAAAATGAAAATACAAATTTAAAAATCCAAATCTCAACCCTACAAAACGAGCTAACTTCCCTACCCATACTCAAACAAAAACAAGAACTAAAGAATTTAAGCTTAGATGAAAGTATTAAAAAATTAGAGCTTAAAAAACTAGAAAAAAGCTTAGGTTTGAAACTAAGTAAGCTAGAACCAAAAATAAGTTTAAATTTAGAAGAAAGCATAAAAACTTCAGCTCTAACAAGAGTAAGAAATCATCTAGCCTATAAACTAGGTCAAGCAATTATAATTTGCAATAAAAGCTTATTTGGAATTTTATCTTTGCCTTTTGTGTTATCTTACATAAGAGCAAAACATAAAAAAGAACAAAATGCTTTAGAAGCTCTTATAAAACAAAATCCAAATTTAGCATTACCTAAACTTGAAACTTATGCTGACTATGAAAAAGCCTTAAAAGAAAAGGAATGTTTTACTTATAAGCTTGGAGAAGCAATTATGAAAGCTGATAAGACTTGGTATAAGGGTGGATATATTAAGTTTTACTTTGAGGCTAAAAAACTTGAGAGGGAGTTTAGGGGGAAGCTATAATAAGATTAAAAATAAAAAAGCTCACCGAAGTGAGCTTAAAAGCAATATTTTGAAAAGATTTAATCTTATATCGCCTTTTTGTAAAAAAAATTTAGTCTTATTTTTCTTTAAACAAAGCGTCTAATTTTTGCTCATAAGCATAATAATCAAGCATTTCATAAAGCTCCTCCCTTGTTTGCATTAAATTTAAAACCTCCTTTTGATGACCGTTTTTTAAGATGCTCTTATAAACCTCACAAGCTGCCTTATTCATAGCCCTATTAGCTGAAAGAGGATATAAAACCATGTCTATACCAACCTCGCCAAGCTCTTTGGCACTAAAATAAGGGGTTTTGCCAAACTCAGTTATATTAGCTAGCACAGGAACGCTTAAGGCCTTAGTAAAGGCTGCATATTCCTCAAGGCTTGAAATGGCCTCAGCAAAGATCATTTCAGCCCCAGCCTCAGCGTAAGCCACCGCTCTTTCAATGGCTCTTTGCTGACCCTCTATAGCATGAGCATCCGTTCTTGCCATTATGGTGAAATTTGGATCTATCTTTGCATCAAGGGCTGCTTTTATCCTATCACACATTTCATCAGTGCTTACTAGTTCTTTATTTGGGCGGTGTCCGCAGCGTTTTTGAGCAACCTGATCCTCTATATGAGTAGCAGCTGCACCTGAGCGAATAAGCTCTTTTACAGTCCTTGCTATATTAAAGGCTCCTCCAAAGCCCGTATCAGCATCCACAAGCAAGGGGGTATCAACCCTGCTGCATATTCTTCTAACATCAATGCAAACTTCTTCTAAGCCAATAATGCCAAGATCAGCTAGGCCGTAACTAGCACTTGCTACTCCGCTTCCTGAAAGATACAAGGCCTTGTGTCCTAGCTTAGTAGCTTGCAAGGCTGAGTAAGCATTGATAGTTCCTACTATGATAAGGGGCTTAGAGGTTCTTACAAGTTCTTTAAATTTCTTAGTAGCACTCATTTATTCTCCTTTTGTTCTATAAATTTTTAAATTTTTAAGATAAAATATTATAATGCCTTTTTTATCAAAAAATAAAATTTTTACAAATTTGTATGAAAACTTTGTTTTTTGTGTGAATTTTTAGAACATTATCTTAGCACTAAATTTAAATTATCTTCGTTAAGTTTATTTTTGTTTGAGTAAAAGCTTTATATAAAATATGAAATTTTGAAACAATTTAAAAATAAAACAAATAAATTTTTAAATAAATATTAATATTTAAGTTTTATTGTAGTATAATGCAAAGATTTTTATTTTAGAAGGAGAATGCAACATGAAAGCAAAAATGCCTCTTATGTTAGCTTCGTGCCTTGTAGCAAGTTCTTTGTATGCTGTTCCAACAGATGCAGATATAAAAAAACTTCAGGCACAAGTAGATGAACTCAACGAAAGGTTAGATGAAACAGAGTTTCAATCAACCCTTGACAAGATCAAGTTTAAGCTTGACTTTTCAACAGGTGTTTCAAACACTTATTTAAAAGGTATCGGCGATGCTGACAAGGCTCAAGCCTTGAACAAATGGGCAGGGGAGCTTAACCTTGACATGAACGCCAATATTAATGAATATACCAAATTTTATGGTCGTTTATCTATGGCGAAAAACTGGGGACAAATGGGTATCCAGTATAAAAATAGACCTCTTGACATCGATACAGGACGCAACCTTTCTACCTCAGGTGCAGCCCTTTATGTAAGCCGTGCTTATGTGGATCTTAGCTTCACTCCAGAGCTTATCGCGACTATAGGACGCCAACCAGGAACTGAGGGTCCGGGAAGCAATCTTAGAAACAACTCCCTAAGACAAGCAACCTACCCGGCTCTTATCGTAAATACACTGGGCGATGCTGTGTTTTTGACTTATAAGCCTGAGTTTTTAAAAGAGTATTCTTTTGCTGCAAGAGCAGGTTATGGAAGAATTTATCAATGGGACGAAGAGGGTCAAGTAAGAGACTGGATCAGCGATAGTGGCGATGTAGCAGATAGCGATCTTTACTATGTTTCAGTAGAAGGTAAAGTGCCTTATATCGATAGTATAGGCTTTGATAACAACTTGCTTATCCTTTCTTATGCAAGACTTCAAAATTTTTCTTTGCCTGTAGATAATAACCAAATCAACGCTTTTATCGGTGGGGCTGGAGTTAAAAATTTAGGTAATTCTGATTTGATTAATCTTCATTTTGAATCTTACAACATAGGTGGAAGTGGGTTTAATTATTTTGGATCTTTGGGGTATTATAAAGGAAGCAATGCCAATACCGATTTTATCATCTTGCCATCAAGTCACCCTGCTTATCAAACCGTTAAAAATGCAGTATCTTTCAATGAAAAAAATGGTTATTCTGTGCATGTTGGTGGAAGATATGATTTTTCTCAAGCATTTAAGCTAGGTGCTGAGTATTTTTATGGAAGCCGTTTTTGGTATACTATGAGCCGTCCAAGCTTTAACGATCCTTTAAATTTGCGTATGACTAGAGGACATGCAGGCGATCTTTATGCGATATATCAATACGATAAAAACCAATTCTTCCGCCTAAGCTATACTTATATCAAAAACCTTTGGGGAAATCGTGGAACACCACTTGGTGGTGCACCGGGCAAAGGTAAAGCAGCAAGTGGCTGGAATGAAAACACAGCACAAAACATTATGCTTATGTATAATGTCAAATTCTAAGAAAGGCTTGGTATGAAAAAAATTTCTTTAGTGATTTTAGCAAGCTTGCCTGTGATCGCTTTGGCTGATTGTGCAAGTTTGGCAAGTAAATACAGCGCTCCTGATCCTGCTTCAAAGACAATGGCACAAATTGAAAGATGGGTTAAAAACAAGGTTGATAACGCAGCTGATGCAAACGAGCTTAGAGAGTGTCTTCTTGCAAGAGCAGCGGATAATCCAAACCAAGCTTCTTTTGCGGGTAAATAAATAAAATTCAAGGCTTTTGCCTTGAATTTAAATTTTTAAGATAAAATACACAAAATTCTACTTTAAACGGAACTCATGCAAGAATTTATCGACTTTTTTTTAAATTTAGCAAGTCAGTGGGGGTATGTGGGTATCATCTTTTTGATGACACTTGAGAGTTGTTTTATCCCTTTTCCAAGTGAGGTCGTGATGATACCTGCTGGGTATTTGGCTTTTAAAGGGGAGTTAAATCTCTATCTTTGCATACTTTGTGGGGTTTTAGGCTCTATATTTGGAGCTTTGATTAACTACTATCTTTGCTTTTTTTGGGGTAGAAGCGTGATCTTGCGTTTTGGTAAATACATAGGCATAAATGAGGCTAAATTTTCTAAATTTGAAGAATTTTTTGAAAAACATGGGGAATTTTCAACCTTTATTTGCCGTCTTTTGCCCGGAATTCGTCAATACATTTCCATGCCAGCAGGGCTTGCAAAGATGAAAATGTTTAATTTTATCCTATATACAGGGCTTGGAAGTTTTATTTGGGTGAGTATTTTAAGCTTACTTGGGTATTTTGTAGGACAAAATGAAGAACTAATCCGCCTTTATCTTAAGGAAATACTCATAGGCTTAGTTATCTTTGCCGTGCTTGCAAGCTTGATTTATATCAAGGTTAAAAAGCCTTTTTCTAAAAAATCTTAAACTTAAGCCCATTAAAAAAAGGTCTTGCATTTTTTTTGATAGACTGCTTCTTTTAAAAATTTAAGGAAAAAACATGAAAAATTTAAAAAGCTTAATTTTAGCCTTAGCCTTTCTTTGTGTAAATTTAGCATGGGCTGAGGAGATATTTAAAGACTATGATAAATTTATAAAAGATTGTCAAAGTAAAAATGCTCATTTTTATACTTGTAGGTTTTTTGCTTTGAAGATAGATGAAAAGTTAAATAGTATAGAGTGGGACTTAATTAGGGAGGATTGGCAAGCAATAAAAACTCTTGTGCTAGTACTTGATACCTTTCATAATAAGAATATAAACAATTATCTTACAGAGGGTGTAAAAAAGGGTTTAAAAGAACTCTTTAATAGCGCTGGTCAAAAGATACAAGATGATATAAAAAATAATCCAGAGCAAAAGTATAAAGACAATCTTAGAATTCTAAACGATAGAATAAAAGAAAATGGTAGAGAGCTAAGATAGTTAAAATTTGATTTGTTTTTAAAAAACACAAAAAAGCTTTTAAGCAAAAGTAGTAAAAAGCCTTAAAGCCCCTTTAAATTTAGCTTAACTTGAGGCAAAATATAGTATAATTTCGCTTTTCATTAAGGATAAGAATGTTTGATATTATAGTTATTGGAGGAGGGCATGCTGGTATAGAAGCAAGTGGGGCAGCTTCTAGGATGGGCAAGAAAACCTTGCTTTTAACCACGCTCATAGAACAAATTGGAGCAGCTAGTTGTAATCCTGCAGTTGGTGGGCTTGCTAAGGGGCATTTGGTAAAAGAACTTGATGCTATGGGCGGTTTTATGGGCGAGCTTACTGATAAGGCTGGCTTACAGTTTCGCATATTAAATGAGAGCAAGGGCGTAGCTGTTAGGGGCTCAAGGGCTCAAATTGATATGGATAGATATAAAATTTATGCCAGAAATAAGCTTTTAAGCCTTGAAAATTTAGATATTTCTCAAGAACAAGTCCTTAGTTTAATCTTTGAAAAAGACAAAGTTATAGGGCTTAGAACAAATTTAAAAAATGAATATTTTGCTAAAAAGATAATTTTAACGACGGGCACTTTTTTAAGCGGGCTTATTCATATTGGAGAAAATAAGATAGAAGCTGGCAGGGTTGGAGAAATGGCCTCATATGCTCTTAGTGCTTCTTTAAAAGAGCTTGGCATAGAGCTTGAACGCCTTAAAACAGGCACTTGTCCAAGGGTTGCTGCAAGTAGTATTGATTTTTCAAAGCTTGAGATTCAATACGGCGATGAAAAGCCTAAGCCCTTTAGCTTTCGCACCAAGAATTTTAACCCAACCCAGCTTCCTTGCTACATAGCAAGGACAAATGAAAAAACCCACGAGCTTATTAGGGCAAATTTTCACAGAGCTCCGCTTTTTACAGGGCAAATTCAAAGCGTTGGACCAAGATATTGTCCCTCAATAGAGGATAAGATCAACCGCTTTGCAGATAAAACAAGCCATCATCTTTTCATCGAGCCTCAAAGTGCTGAGGCAAGTGAGTATTATATCAACGGCTTTTCAACCTCCTTGCCTTATGAGGTGCAAGGACAAATGCTAAGAAGCATAAGAGGCTTTGAGGAGGCTAAAATAACTCGCTTTGGCTATGCTATAGAATATGATTTTATCCAGCCAACAGGGCTTTTTCACAGCCTTGAGAGTAAGAAAATCAAAAATTTATACTGCGCTGGGCAAATTAATGGCACAACAGGTTATGAAGAAGCAGCCGCACAAGGCTTTATGGCTGGCATTAATGCAGCCCTAGCCATAGATGAAAAAGAGCCTTTTATTTTGGGGCGAGATGAAGCTTATATAGGGGTTATGATAGATGATTTGGTAAGTAAGGGCACTAAAGAGCCTTACAGAATGTTTACCTCAAGGGCTGAGTATCGTTTGCTTTTAAGAGAGGAAAATGCCATCACCAGACTTGCAAAATATGGCTTTAAATTTAGGCTTTTAAGCCAAAAAGACTTTGAGTATTGCGAAAAAATTAGAAAAAATAAGGAGCAGGGCCTAAGCTTCTTACTTCAAACAGAACTTAGTCCAAATGCTAAAAATAACGCCTTTTTAGAGGAGCTTGAAGAAGAAAAAATAAGTGCTGTAATGAGCCTTCAAAAAATAGTTGCAAGGGCTAGTTTTAATGTGCATAAGCTTAAAAGGCTTGATAAGAGCTTTGAGAAAATGGATGAGTATTCTTTAAATGAGATCTTAAATGAGGCTAAGTATTATCATTATGTGAGCATGCAAAGGGATCAGATTGAAAAAATGAGGGCTATGCAAGATCTTAAAATTCCTTCAAATTTTAATTTCAAGGCTATTTCAGGACTTAGCAATGAAGTAAGCGAAAAGCTTGAAAAATTTGCCCCAGCTACTCTTTTTGCAGCTAGTAAGATAAGTGGCATAACCCCAGCAGCCCTTGATATCTTGCAAATTTATATCAAAATGCAAGCTAAGAGATAAATTTAGACATTTTTAAATAAATTTTCGAGATTTTTAAGCCCTTCTTCATTGTTTTTGCTTTGTTCTTGTTTTAGATTAATTTCTTCAAGTTCTATAAGAAAGCCCGTGAGCATAGAAGCAAGGCGTATGTTAATCCCACTTTTGCCTATGGCTTTACTTTTTTGATCGCTGTTTAAGGTAACGATAGCTTTTTTAAGCTCTTTGCCATCTTCTTGAGTGTTTTGAATTTTTACTGAAGTGATGATAGCTGGAGCTAAGGCACGAGCGATAAGAATGGCTGGTTGGTCGCTGTATTCTATGCAGTCTATATTTTCATCGTGAAGTTCCCTACTTACTGCATTTATCCTAACTCCTTTTTGTCCCACTGTAGCACCTACTGCATCGACATTTGCATTTAGACTTTGAAGTAAGACCTTGGCTCTTTCTCCGGGAATTCTAGCACTTGCTACGATTTTTATAAGCTCATCTTTGATTTCAGGTACTTCTGCTTCAAGCAAGGCTTCTAAAAATTTAGGGCTTGTGCGAGAAAGCTCCATTTTCATACCATTTTTATCGGTAAATACTCTTCTAATGACTGCTTTAACAACATCTGCAACCTTAAATTTCTCGCCTTTAATGCGGTTTTTTCGTGGTAAAAAGGCTCTAATCTCATCTATTTCTATGAAAGTATTTTCTTCACTATCTATGCGTATCACGCTACCAAAGACCATTTTTCCTACCATATCTTGATATTTTTTAAGTATAGTTTCTTCAAGTAATTTTTGTATATGGTATTCAAGTTCTTTGTGTAAGGTATTTACGGCTGTTCGTCCTAAATTTTCTAAAGAGCATTCATAAGTAAGTTCATCGCCCACTTCCACTTCAGGTGCTTCCTTTTTTGCCTTTGAAAGAGCGATAAAATGTTCATTATCATCTTTTAATCTCTCATCATCGTCTTTTACAACGACGATTTTTTGAAAAAGATTAAGTGTTTTTGGATCAATAAAAAATTCATATTGTTCTCCGTATATATGTTTAGCTGTGTTGATCAAGGCTATTTTTACTCTTTCTTTAACATCTTCAAGTTGTAAATTTTTTTCATTAGCTATTGATTCTATTATATCTATGACCTTTTCCACGATGAACCCTTTTAAATTATTGAAAGAATTTTGTAGATTAAAATTGTATAATAAATAAGTTTAATTAAAAGTAAAATTTGCTAAAATCATAAATTCAAATTATAAGGAAATGAAAATGGATTTAAAAATAGCAAGAAACCTACCGAATGAAAAACCAAAAACTATATCTTTAGATAAGATTGAAGCGACTATAGACAAGGAAGGTCAAAACTTTTTTTATTTTGATAAGGAAATGTCCCACAAAGATTTGCTTGCTTTTGTGAAGCATTTTGAAAAAAAAGGCTTAAGTGTTTATCATAGGGTTGTTAGATACGGACTTGATGAAGATGATTATATGTATGAGGTGCATATACTTTGAGTAAGAAGCTTTTCATACAAACCCTTGGCTGCGCGATGAATGTAAGAGATAGCGAGCATATCATAGCTGAGCTTTCTAAAAAGGAAGATTATAGCCTAACTGAGGATATCAAGGAAGCTGATCTCATACTCATAAATACTTGTTCTGTGCGTGAAAAGCCCGTGCATAAGCTTTTTTCAGAAGTAGGCGGTTTTGAAAAGGTCAAAAAAGAAGGTGCTAAGATAGGAGTTTGTGGGTGTACTGCTTCTCATCTTGGAAAAGAGATCTTTAAAAGAGCGCCTAGTGTTGATTTTGTCTTAGGGGCTAGGAATATTTCAAAAATCGTTCAGGCTGTAAATACCCCTAAATTTCTTGGTGTTGATTTAGAATATGATGAAAGTGAATTTGACTTTGAAGACTTTAGGGTTAATCCTTACAAAACCTTGATAAATATCTCCATAGGTTGTGATAAAAGCTGCACCTACTGCATAGTGCCTCACACCAGAGGAGATGAAATTTCTATACCCTTTCATATCATAGAAAAAGAAGCAAAAAAGGCTGTTGAAAAGGGTGTTAAGGAGATTTTTTTACTAGGGCAAAATGTAAATAATTATGGCAAACGCTTTTCAAATGCCCATCCTAGAATAGACTTTTCTGATTTACTTCAAAGACTTAGCGAGATAGAAAACTTAGAAAGGATACGCTTTACCAGCCCTCACCCTTTACACATGGACGATAAATTTTTAAGGGTTTTTTCAAGCAATGAAAAGATTTGCAAATCCATGCATATGCCTTTGCAAAGTGGCTCTGATGAGATTTTGAAGGCTATGAAAAGAGGTTATACAAAGGAGTGGTATTTAAATAGAGCCTTTAAGCTTAAAGAGCTTTGTCCTGAGGTTAGCATTTCAACTGATATCATAGTGGCCTTTCCAAATGAAAGTGAAAGGGACTTTGAAGAGACTATGGATGTGATAGAAAGGGTGCGTTTTGAGCAAATTTTTTCCTTTAAATACTCCAAAAGACCGCTTACAAAGGCTGCTTTAATGCCAAATCAAATCGATGAAAAAACAGCTTCAAGAAGGCTTACTCATTTGCAAAATCGCCATGCTGAGATCCTAGATGAGATCGTAGCTACTAAGAAAAATGCCGAAGTTGAGGTGCTTTTTGAAGAACTTCGTGCAGGAAATGCTGTAGCTGGGCGGACAAATACAAATTTTTTGGTTCAAACTAATGGAAGCGAGGAGCTTTTAGGACAGATAAAAAGGGTGAAAATCACCAATCCAAGACGCATGGTGCTTTATGGAGAAGTGGTTTAAATTTAGCTTTGTGCCTTTTGTGATTTTTCTTTTGCAGTGGCTGATATTTATGACCTGTAGAAAGAAATTTATAGGAGAAAAAACAACAAATACGCCTTGTGTTTTGCTCTTTTGGCACGGAAGGCTTGCTTTTATGCCCTTTATTTTTAGATATATGGGCTATAAGGCTTTGGGTAAAAAGGCTTTTGTGATGATTTCTCATCATAAAGATGGAGAAATCATTGCTAAAAATATAGAGTTTTTTAATATCAACACCATAAGAGGAAGTACATATAAGGGTGCAAGTGCTGTGATTAAGGAAGCTTTTAAGGTTTTAGATAAAAATGATGATGTGGTGATTACTCCTGATGGTCCAAGAGGTCCTTGGCACAGCGTTTCTGATGGTTCAGTAATGATAGCTCAAAAAAAAGGTGTTGGAATAATGCTTTTAAACTATGAGGCAAGTAGGTATTGGGAATTTAAAACTTGGGATAAGATGATTTTACCAAAACCTTTTAGCACCATCGTTTATAGGATTTCGCCCTTGAGTGTGAAAAATTTGGAAAAAAATGAAGCTAAAGAAATGATAAAACAAAAACTTGAGGCAATAGCCCAAATGGACGGCTTTGAAAGGTTTGAGAAATGTTCTTCTTCTCTTTAAGAAAATATATGACCCAGCTTTTTGCTTGTATTATTTTTGAGGGTAAAAATAATACTTTAAGGGCACATACGATTAAGAATAAAAAGATTATTCAAACTTATGATAAGAGTTTTGAGAGCAAGGAAATGCTCCTAGAATATCTTAAAGACTTGAGTAAGGATTTTCAGCTTTATTATGTCAGTGTTTTTTTTGATGCTACAGCACAAGGGCTTGTACCTACTTCTAACCCCAAAGAGCTTGATAAATTTGGAGTAAACGCAAAGAATGTGCAATGTATAAGCATAGAAAATGCTCAAATTTATGCAGCAAAGAATTCCTTAGAAGAGTTTAAAAAGCTTTTTAGCGAATATGGCGGACTTGATCTTATTTATTCGCCCTTGATTTTGCTTTATTATCATGCAAGGCTTGCAAAACTTGATCCTAGCAAGATTACTCTTTGTATTTATAGGCATGTATCTTGCGTTGCTTTGATGATTTGTAGGGGCAAAGAAATTCTTTTTGGAAATTTTTTTGATATAGCAGAGGAAAAAACAAATACAGAAGAAGATGAGGAGGAAGGAGAAGAAAGTCCCCAAAATGAAGAAGATTTTGACTTCCAAGGTCTTGAAAAAATGCTTAATGAAAAATTAGATGATCTGAAAGAATCATCTGGTTATCAGGCAAATTTGACAGATTTTGCAAATGATATGAATATGTGTCGTTATGTTTTTTCAAGTATCCAAGAATACTATAATAATCCTATTTACAATGGCAATTTTATCGATGATTTGCTCATTTTTGATACAGAAAATATTAGTGAGGCTATACTTGATTATATAGAGGGAGAAATTTTTCTCAAGCCTCGTGTGATTAAGGTTGATACCTTGGATACTATGGGAGAATTAATGAAAAAGGAGCTTAAGGCATGAGTTATAGTTTTATCAAACCAAAGTTAAAATCAGCCCTAAGCTTGCTAACAAAAATTTGGTTGATATTTTTTATCGGTGCTTTGGGTTTTATTGTTTTGGTGTATTTTTTCTTAGCGACGAGGTATTTACTCACAAGTAGTGAGCTGAGTGAAAAAAAAGAAGAACTTGTTAAAATGCAAGAAAAAACCTTACAAAATGAAGAATCATTTAGGACCTTAAGCCAGAGGAAAAATATAGCTTTAAAGATCAGGGGAAAAGACGGCAGCAATGAAATAGAAATCAATAGGGTCTTAAACAATCTTTTTAGCATAGTCATTAGCTCAGGTAGTATTCGTTTAAATGAGCTTGAGATGAATGAAAATAGTCTTAAAATAAGTGGAGTTACGCCCACTAAAGAAATGTTTTCTTTATTGATACAAACTCCATTGAAAAGCACCTTTGATGAGAGTAGAACAACTTTTTATCCTCTACAAAATGGCTGGTATGGCTTTTTGTCTATCAATAAAAAACTTTCAGGAGTTCAAGAGTGAAAACAGATAAGAGTTTAGAAGATGCAAAATTTTTGACCCTAGCCATATATGCTTTGGTATTTGTAGCTTTGTGTGGGTTATTGATCATTTTTTTACTCTTGCCTCTTGTTAATAAACACAAGATTGTTGCTTCAAATCTTGCTTCGCAAAATTTGATTAACCAAAGTATTCAAAATGTTTTAAATCAAAGTCAAGCTATGCTTGATGAGCTTATAAGTGAGAATAATCAAACCCTTACTCATTTTGATACAGCCTTCAAAAAGGAAAGATTTGTGGAGTTTGCTGGAGATTTTTTTGAGGTGGTGCAACTAGAAGAGCAAAATATCACCCAAACAGAGCCATATCTTAAAGCCCTTTTTCATCTTAAAGCTAAGATAAAGACTCCAAATGATTTGTATGCTTTTATTGAAGCTTTAAATGAATATGATAATGTTATAAAGATCGTTTTTCCTTTTGAGCTTAAAATTAATCAAGATAAGATTGATATGGACTTAAATTTTAAGGTTTATTCCTCAAAATAATCTTAAAATCTTTGCAAGGAATTTGAACTTGCAAGGATTTTATCGATAAGCTCGGCAATAAAGCTCGAACTTTGTTGAGAGAGCTTATCCATAAATTTATCCACCACATCAGGCTTAGCCCAAATCGCCGTTTTTACACCACTTAGCTTTTGAAGTTCTAGTTTTGCTTTTTGGATATTGCCAAGCTCATCGATGAGTCCAAGCTCTAAGGCTTGATCGGCTAAAAATACTCTCGCATCAGCCCATTTTTGTCTTTGATGAAACTCAAGCTTTCTTTCATCAGCAACAAAGTGAGTAAAAATATCATAGCTTTTTTCGACTAAATTTTGCAGATACTCTTTTTCTTCTTCGCTCCATTTTCTTGTAAAAGTGCCAGCCTCTTTGTAAGTCCCAGCTTTTATGGTTTGAGCCTTTATGCCAAGTTTGTTTGCAAGCTCACTCAAATCAGCTCCTTGCATGATAACGCCTATTGAGCCTATGAAACTTGCAGGATTTGAGATGATTTTATTAGCACTTGCAGCACTAAGATAACTTCCACTTGCCATTGTTCCGCTTGCATAAGCCACGACAGGCTTTTTGCTTTTTAAATCCTTTATCGCCAAAGCAAGTTCCATACTTGGGGCAAAAGCTCCACCCGGAGAATCCACGACAAAAAGCACCCCTTTAATCGCCTCATTATCTTTTGCTTTATTGATTGTTTCTATGAGTTTATCAACATTGTTGATTTGACCTTGCAGATCAATTCTTTGCAAATTTGCCAAAGAACTTGGTGTATTTGAGCTTGTATTTAAAAGCCAAAGGACTAGTAGAAGTAAAACAAAGGTTTTAAAATAGGTGTTGATATAGTTTATACAAGAGCCAAGCATCTTGAAAAATGATTTTATAAATCGCATTTTTTTCCTTTGATAAATAAAGAAGCAACTTCTTTGCTTTGTAAGATGAAATGTAAAGGAAGTTGGTTTAAACTGCATTCATTCACTTCAAATACACTAAAATCAGCCTCTTTGCCAGCTTTAATTTCTCCTAAATTCAGATCAAGAGCCTTAGCTGGCTTTAAAGTTGCCATTAAAATGAGTATTTTAGCAAATTTTTCTAACTCCAAGTAAGAATGTATCATTAAATTTGCTCTCATTTCATCAAGCATGGATAAAGAAGTATTTGAGCTAAGTCCGTCCGTTCCAAGATGAGTGTTTATACCATTTTTAAGGGCTTTTTTTATGTCAAAAGTTTTTTTACCAAGCAAGCGATTTGACATAGCACAATGAGTGATTGAGTGTAAATTTTTATCCAAAAGTTCAAATTCTTTTAAATACACACAATGTGTAAAAAGTGTTCTTTGTTTTTCAAAAAGCTTTAAAAATGAATTTATATCGTAGTTTGGTTTAGGATCTTTTTCAAAAAATTCGAGCCATTTTTTAAATTTACCCCTTGATTTTCTAAGCCACAGATTTTCATAGGAATTTTCTAAAAAATGCGTGCTTACAAGTAAGTTTTTTTCCTTGGCTAAATTTAAGGCAAATCGAGCTAAATTTTCATTTGTTGAGTAAGGAGAATGCACCGAAATAGCAGGGATAAAAAGCTCATTTTTAAATTTCAAGCTTTCATTAAATCTTTTCATAAATTCAAGTTTTTTTTCCTCGCTATTTTCTTTGCTTACTCCTAAGATTTCATTAAAAAAAATCACACGCATAGAACTTTTCACACAAGCACTTAAATCACTGCCAAAGCTTGAAATTTCGCCTATTGTAGCTGTGCCACTTTTTTGCATACTTTTTATCGTCTTTAAGATCAGTTCTTCTTTGGCTTCTTTGCTTAAAAAATCCCTACAAGAAATGACACTTTTAAGCCATATTAAAAAGTCTCCAAATTCTAAATTTGAGGCATTAGCACTAAATTCAAGATGAGTGTGAGGGTTGATAAAGGCTGGAAGTATTAAGGAATTTTTTGGAGTTTTGATATGCTTTGCTTGAGGGTATTTTTTTTGCAAGTCTTTTAAATTTGCAATTTCGATGATTTTTTCATCAAATACAAAGGCTTTGTTTTCTAAAATACTAAAATCTTCATCACATAAAAAAATATATCTTGCTTCAATGATATTCATTTTCTTCCCTTTAAAAGCTAAATTCTAGCAAAATTTTAGTTTTAAAATGCTATAATTGAGCTTATTTTTTAAAAAAAGGTTTTCAAATGAAAATTATGGTGATTCAAGGACCAAATATCAACATGCTAGGACTTAGAGAAACAGCTATCTATGGACCTATGAAAATGGAAGAAATTCATGAGCAGATGAAGATCGCAGCCACACAACAACCAGGACTTGAGCTTGAGTTTTTTCAAAGTAATTTTGAAGGAGAAATCGTTGATAAAATTCAAGAATGCCTTGGAACAGCTGATGGTATTATCTTAAATGCTGCTGCTTATACGCATACAAGCGTTGCGATTCGCGATGCGATAGCGGCTGTAAATTTGCCTGTAATCGAGGTGCATATTACTAATGTGCATAGAAGAGAGGAATTTCGTCATAAGAGCCTTATAGCTCCTGTTTGTGCTGGAAGTATCATCGGTTTTGGGGCTTTTAGTTATCATTTAGCCTTAATGGGCATTTTGCAAATTTGTGATCAAATTGCCAAATTAAAAGCAAACGCTAATCAGTAGCCTATGCAGTGCTTCAAAGTCCAAGGAGTGAGAAAAATGCAAAGGATTAATTTTTTTCCGTTTTCATCTTCTTGCTATAATGAGGGTAAGTATTTTGCCTTGATAGGACTTGGAAGCAATATTTTTGATGAAAAAAAGCGTTTCAAGCAGCTTTTTAGAGCCTTAATGCAAGATAAAAGGATACGGGTTTTAAAAACTTCATCTTTACTGATCAATGAAGCTTTTGGTTATAAGGAGCAAAAGGATTTTACAAATGCACTTATGCTTGTTCAAACTTCTTTGCATGCAAGAATGCTTTTAAAAATTTTATTATATTACGAGCTTAAATTTAAACGCACAAGGAGTTTTAAAAACGCTCCAAGAACGCTTGATCTTGACTTGCTTTATTTTAGTGCAAAGACTAAGCAAGATGAGTATTGTACTTTGCCTCATGGAGGTGTTTATGAGAGGTTGAGCGTGATTTTGCCTTTGGGCGAACTTTTAAGAAAGGATTTTTGTGGGAAAATTGGTTCATACTTTCACGGTTGAAGATACAGATGAGATCATTCCTAGAGTTAAACAGGATTTTGGCGATGAAGCTATGATAGTAACACATAAGCAAATCAGAGCAAAAACTATGACTCAAAAGCCCTTATATGAAGTTGTTGTAGCGATTGATGAAAAGGATTATGAAGCACATCTTAAGAAAATGGGCAAAAGCTTAGATAAAAAAAGCTCAGTCGAGGTAAAAGCTGAACCAAAACCCAACAAAAATACTTATCCTTTGGTTGATGATAAAGAAGATGTGATTTTGGATTTTTCAAATGCAGCAAAAACAAGTTCTTCGTATTCTAAGCCTATAAATACACAAATGAATGCTCAAAGTAAGCTTGATAATTTTAAGCAAAGATTATCAGAGGTAAGCTCAGAAATTGGCAAAGTAACAGGGCTAAGTGAGGAAATTTCTAGAAGTGTTCCTCCAAGTTATGATAAAAAAATGGAGTCCTTTGAAAAGCAAATCAATGCCTTGAGCCAGCAAGTAAGCTTAGTTGTTGATATGATGTGGCAGGATAAGGCAGATCTTAGGAATAATCTTGTCATTCCTCCTGAATTTGCTAGTATTTACAAGCAAGCTAAGGAAAGTGGCATGAAAGAAGAGCATTTAGAAGCCATTATGAAAGCGACGATTGAAAATATGCCAGCGATGATGAAAAGTAATCCTGAAGCTGTGTCAAGGTATTTTCATTCTTTGCTTCGCAATATGCTTCCTTGCAGGGCTGAAACAGAGATAAAAAAGCAAAAAATTATGATGCTTGTTGGTCCAACAGGTGTTGGGAAGACGACAACCTTAGCAAAGCTAGCCTTTCGTTATGCTTATGGGGACAAACGCTATAAAACGGGTATCATTACGCTTGATACTTATAGAATAGGTGCTGTTGAGCAACTCTTTCAATATGCTAAAATGATGAAGCTTCCTATTATTGATAGTATTGAGCCAAAGGATTTAGATGAGGCGATTAAAAATTTAAATCACTGCGAGGTTATTTTGGTTGATACCATAGGCAATTCACAATACGATCAAGGAAAGCTTGCAAAAACAAAAGAATTTTTATCGCATTCAAATGCTCAAATTGATGTGAATTTGGTTATTTCAGCAAATACCAAATATGAAGATTTATTAGAAATTTACAAAAATTTCTCTTCTTTGAACATAGACACGCTCATCATCACTAAATTTGATGAAACAAAGGTTTTTGGTAATATCTTTTCCTTGATTTATGAGATCAATGTTCCTATGAGCTTTTTTTCTGTGGGTCAAGAAGTTCCTGATGATATAGAGCTTGCTAATAGTGAATTTTTGGTTAATTGTATCTTAGAGGGTTTTAAGAGGGATAGTGATGATGAATCAAGCAAATAAACTTCAAAATTTAATGTCAAAAACATCAAAGCCACACAAGGGAACGCATTTTGTGGCGATCACAAGTGGTAAAGGTGGGGTTGGAAAAAGCACTATCAGTGCAAATTTGGGAAATATTTTAGCAAAAAATGGCTATAAGGTCGGTCTTTTTGATGCGGATATCGGGCTTGCAAATTTAGATGTACTTTTAAATGTGAGAGCGGATAAAAATTTACTTCATGTTTTAAGAAGCGAATGCTCTCTTGAAGATGTTTTGATAGAGGTTAAAGAAAATTTATGGCTCATACCCGGAGAAAGTGGAGATGAAATTTTAAAATATGATGATAAAAATATTTATGAACGCTTTTTAAATCAAGCTAGTGTTTTAGATAATCTTGATTTTCTTATCATAGATACAGGAGCTGGCATTGGGGGTAATATACAAAATTTCTTAGAAATGGCTGATGAGGTTGTGGTCGTTACCGTGCCTGATCCTGCCGCGATAACTGATGCTTATGCGATGATTAAGGCAAGCTCTAAGACGAAAGAAAATCTTTTGATGCTTTTAAATTCAGTTAAAAATGAAGATGAGGCTTTAAGAGTGTTTGGGAATATCAAAAAGGTTGCCGCAGTGAATATCAAGCACCCTTTAAGCCTCGAATTGCTAGGTTTTTTAAGTCAAAGTAAAGATATAAGTAGTAGTATTAAAAAAAGAACACTTTTTACTGATGAGGATACGAATGCTACAGATGAGTTTAAAGCTCTAGTTTCTAAGCTTTTGTATAGGTTGGAACAAAAAGTGCTTGATGATGCTTCAAAGAAGAGTTTTTCAAATTTCTTTAAGAAAATTATTGAAAGATTTTGATTTGGCAAAGATTGAAGGAAATTTAAAATGAGACCGGAGAATTTCGTAGCATTTTTTACAGTTTGTGGTTTTTTTATAGGACTTGCTTTTAGTGTTGTAAGTATTGATGGTGCTATGGAAATGTTTATTTTTACCTGCCTTATTACCTTTTGTTTTTATATTTTAGTGCATATTTCTATCATGTATTTTATTGATGTTAAAAAAATTAGCGGAAAAATGTTTAATAAAGAGAAATATGAAGATATTAGCAATGTGATCATCAATGATCTAGCTATTAGAGAAAAGAAAATGGATCATCTCTTAGAAAAGCTCGATGAGGAAAGAGCCGAGCTTAAGAAAAATGATGCCAAAGAAAGACGCAAAAATGCTAAAAAGCAACGAGCAGCCTAATAATCCTTATGCACAGCTTCTTAAAAAGGAGCAAGATGAACTTGTTGTTTCCTATATGCCAGCTCTTCGTGCTATGGCTTTTAGGCTTAAGGAGCGTTTGCCATCAAATATAGATGTTAATGATCTTATCGGTGTAGGCGTTGAGGAGATGATCAAGCTTTCTCGTCGTTATGATAAAGAGCAAAATGATAGTTTTTGGGGCTATGCAAAAAAGCGTGTTAATGGTGCTATGCTTGATTATCTTCGTAGTCTTGATGTATTAAGTAGAGGTAATAGAAAGATTATTAAAGATATAGATATTTTGATTGATGAGTATTATCAAGAGCATGAATGCGAGCCTGATGATGAGTATCTTGCAAAGGCTTTAAATTTAGAGGTAGAAAAGATAAAAGAGGTTCGTTTGGTTCATTCTTTAAGCTATGTTTTACCCTTAGATGATCAGCTTAATTTCTATCAAGAAGATAATACTATGGAAAAGATAGAAAAACAAGCCTTGCTTGAGAAGATTAATGAGATTTTAGATGAGTTAAAAGAACGAGATCAGCTTATTATTCAGCTTTATTATTATGAGGAATTAAATTTAAAAGAAATCAGTGAAATTTTAAATATCAGCGAAAGTCGAATTTCTCAAATTCATAAAAGGCTTTTGAAAAAAATTAGAGAAAGGATAGTCAGTGGCTGAGATATTATCCCAAGAAGAAATTGACGCCTTACTTGAGGTTGTTGATGATGCTGATACCGGTATTTCTCATTCAAAAGAAGAAAAAGATGAGAGAAATATCGTTGTTTATGATTTTAAGCGTCCAAACAGGGTTTCAAAAGAGCAACTTCGCTCTATCAAGGGTATCCATGATAAATTAGCAAGAAATTTAGCCTCTCAAATTTCATCTATGATGAGAAGTATCGTTGAGATCAAGCTTCACTCAGTTGATCAAATGACTTATGGGGAGTTTTTGATGAGCTTACCAAGCCCAACTAGCTTCAATGTTTTTTCTATCAAGCCCTTAGATGGAAACTGCGTTTTAGAAATCAATCCAAGTATAGCTTTTCCTATGATAGATAGGCTCTTAGGAGGGCAGGGCGAAAGCTATGAAACCTTAAGAGAGCTTACTGATATAGAGCTAAATTTGCTTGATAGTATTTTGCGTATCATCATGCAAAGACTCAAAGAAAGCTGGGCAACCGTAACTGAAATTTATCCTAGCGTTGAAGCTAAAGAATCAAGCCCAAATGTTGTTCAAATCGTTGCTCAAAATGAAATCGTTATCATGGTTGTTATGGAAATCATCATAGGAAATTCAAGCGGCATGGTTAATATTTGTTATCCTGTGGTGCATTTGGAAAGTATTTTAAGTCGCTTGGCAAATCGTGATATCATGATGGGTGAAACTTCAGCTAAAAAATCAAGAAATAAAGAGCTCAAAACACTTATAGGTCGTGCTGAGGTGGTTTATGAGGCGATTTTAGGCAAAACCTTGATCAGTGTTGATGAGTTTTTAGAGCTTAAGCAAGGAGATATTTTAAGACTTGACAGACAAGCTGATGATAAGGCTATAGTTAGCATTGATAAAAAAGAAGTCTTTTTGGCACAAATTGGCTTGCATCGTTTTAGAAAATCCATCAAAATCACTGAGCTTATCCGCACTGATAAAGATGAAATCAAAGAAATCTTGGAAAAATACGAAGAAGAGCGTCGCGCAAAAGCTAATGTTTATGATGAAAGGGAAAATGAAGAGGAGGAAGAAATCCTATGATCAATGAGTTTTTAAAATTTTTTACCAATGAAGCTACGAGTACTATAGAAGGACTTACGGGTAAATCAGCTGAATTTAGCGAGTATCAAGAATTTGATGTAAGCACTCAAGATACGATGAAACCTCCTTTAGTTAGAGCCGTTTTTAATCTTAGCGGAGGCGGAAAATTTGGAGTTTTAGCAAGTGCTGTTTTAATGAGTGCTATTGGCGAATGGATGATGGGGGAAGAAGAAATTTCTCGTAATGATCAACTTAGTGCCGATGAAATGGATGCTGCAAAGGAAGCTATCTTAAATATCATTTCAGCTTTTTCAACCACCATTGGAGCGCAAAAAGAAATTCCTAAGATGGATTTTGAGCTTGAAAAATGCGATTTTGTTGGTGATAGTTTAGATTTGCAGGACTTTGTGAAACTTTATTTTTTTGATGTAAAAATAGCTGATTTGAGTGAAAAAATTGCCTTGGTTTTTAACCAAAGACTTTATTCTTCTATTGCAAAAGATCAAGGTTTGGGTATTGGTATGTCAGGCGGAGATGATGTTGAGAAGAAAATTTCAGTAGCAGCAGAAGAGCTTAAAAATATCAATCTTATCATGGATGTTCGTTTGCCTGTTCGTGTTCGTATAGGCAATAAAAAAATGCTTTTAAAAGATGTATTAACTATGGATATAGGTTCTGTTGTGGAACTTAATCAACTTGCTAATGATCCGCTTGAAATTTTAATTGGCGATAAAAGGATAGCTTATGGGGAAGTTGTGATCGTCGATGGTAATTTTGGCGTGCAAATCACTGATATAGGTAGTAAAAAAGAGAGATTAGAGCAGTTAAGATAAGATGAAAAGAATTCAAACAGATATTGATAAGTTGCAAGCTTTAAAAGAGCTTGAAAATCCAATTACTTTTTTTGGTTCAGCAAGGCTTAAGCAAGATAATTTTTACTATTCTTGTGCAAAAATGCTTGCATACAAATGTGTAAATGCCGGTTTTAGTGTGATCAGTGGAGGTGGTGGCGGTATTATGCAAGCTGCAAATGAAGGCGCTTTAAAAGCAAAAGAAGAGTTAAATTTAAAGGGCGTGAAATCAATAGGCTTTAATATTCACTTACCCTTTGAACAAAAATCTAATGATTTTATCGAATATAGCATAGTCTTTGAAAGCTTGGCTGTCCGTAAAATGGCACTTATTGAAAAAAGCCTTGCCTTTGTGATTTTTCCCGGAGGCTTTGGAACACTTGATGAACTTTTAGAAGTACTTACTTTAAAGCAAATTGGATTTAGAAAAAGTGTGCCTATTTTTTTATTTGGTAAGGACTTTTGGCAAGGACTTGATGATTTTATTAAAACTTCCTTGCTTGATCTTGAAGTTATCTCTAAGGGTGATGAGAAGCATTATTGCATTAGTGATGATCTTGATTTTATTACTCAAAGCCTAAAAGAGCAGCTTTTATAGGGTGTGTTTTTTGATTTAAGATTTTTTGACTCTTTTATCAAAAAGTTAATGAATTTATGAGTTATAATACCTTTTCAAAAAGCCTTTGTAGTTTGGCAAGGTGCTTGTGTTATAAGAATTTTGTATTTAATTCTTAAAAAAGCTTAAAGGAAGAGCTATGAAAATTTTAGTTGCAATGAGTGGCGGTGTTGATAGCACGATCACTGCTTATACTTTACTCAAACAAGGTCATGAGGTTGAGGGTTGTTATATGAAGCTACATAAAAAGCCCGGCTATCATGAAGCTAATATAGAAAAGGTCCAAAGAGCTGCTCAGTTTCTAGGCATAAAGTATCATATTTTAGATCTGCAAGATGATTTTGAAAAAAGTGTTTATATGCCCTTTGTTGATACTTATAAAGAGGGAAAAACGCCAAATCCTTGTGCGTGGTGTAACCGCTTTATCAAATTTGGAAAGCTTTTAGAATTTGCTAAAAGTTTGGGTTGCGGGAAGCTTGCGACTGGTCATTATGTTCGAAATGAAGGTGGTTTTTTAAGAACGGCTTTTGATGAGACAAAGGATCAAAGTTATTTTTTGGCTAATGTTGATAAAGAGGCTTTGAAATATTTGATTTTTCCTTTGGGGGAGAAGAAAAAAGAAGAGGTTAAGGCTTTAGCTTCGAGCATAGATGAGCTTAAAAGTTTTGCCACTCAAAAAGAAAGTGCTGAAATTTGTTTTGTTGAGGATACCTACATAGGCGTTCTTAATAAATTTATGAATACTAATATCCCCGGCAAGGTTCTTGATACTCAGGGCAATATCGTAGGAAAACATGATGGTTACATGCATTATACCATAGGAAAAAGGCGAGGTTTTGAGGTAAAGGGTGCTCATGAACCTCATTTTGTTTTAAAAATCGATCCTCAAAAAAATCAAATTGTCGTTGGTAAAAAAGACGAACTACAAATCAAAGAATTTAGCCTTGATAAAATCAATCTTTTTGTTGAAGATCTTGTAGAAAATTTAGACTGCGAGGTAAAAATTCGTTATAGAAGTAAATCCACACCTTGCAGGGTCGAACTTTTATCAAATGGTGGAGCAAGGATTATCCTTAAAGAGCCTGTTTTTGGACTTGCTAGCGGACAAATGGCTGTGTTTTATGATGAAGATAAGGTTTTAGCTAGTGGATTTATCGGTTAGTCTGTGCTAATTTAAAGGCTTATAAAAAGCCTTTAAATTATTTGAAATTTTTTGCCTTTGTGCAAGCTTGCTTATCGCCTAGTTTGCAAGCTTTTTGGTAAAGATTTTTTGCTTCTTTTCTTTCATTTGGCAATCTTTGCCAAGCATAGTAAAAATCTGCTAAATTTACGCAAGCCTTTGCTTCTTTTTCATCGCATGCCCTTGTATAAAGTTTTTTAGCAAGTTCATAATCTTGCTTGATTCCGCCTTCTCCTTTATAATAAAGATTTGCTAAGTTGTTGCAAGCTACGGCATAGTTTGAAACGCAAGCTTTACCATAAGCTTCTTGTGCCATTTTAAGATCCTTAGTAACGCCTTGTCCATTTTCATACAAAAGACCAAGATGGTTGCAAGCTTCAGCGTTAGAGGCTTCGCAAGCTTTTGAGAAGTATTCTTTTGCTTTTGTTAGATCTTTTTTGATTCCTTTTTGTCCCTTATAGTACGATAAACCTACTATATAGCAACTTGTATGATAGCCGTATTCGCAAGCTTTAGTATAAAACTCATCTGCAAGCTTTTGATTTTTTTGTATATCTTGTCCTACTTCATATGAAAGAGCTAAATTTCTACATGAAAAACCATCTTTGTTTTCGCAAGCCTTTTGCCAAAGTTCAAATGCTTTTTTACTATCTTTTTCAACACCTTGCCCATTGATATAAGAAACGCCCAAAAGTCCGCAAGCTCTAGCTTCATTAGCCTCGCAAGCACTTTGCCAAAGAGTGTTTGCCTTATTAACATTTTCTTCTAAATTTCCATTTTCAAGCTCAACAAGCTTTAAACCAAGCTCAGTGCAAGCTAGGGTATTTTTATTTTTTTCACAAAGTGTGATAAGGCTTTTAACATCAAGCTCTGATATAGGAGTATCAGCTAGTTTTTCAGTCTTTGAAGCACAAGATATAAATACTAAGGCTAATAAGCTTGTAAGAATTATTCGTATCATTTTTTCTCCTCGTCATCTTTGTAGTTTATGTGAAAAACAAAATCAGCTTCTGTATTTGCATTGCTCATACCTTCAGGATCAAGAGCGATGACAGCAACCTTTTTATTTGTCTTATCTAAGTCTTTGATATGTAAAGTAATGCCTACATCTTTGCTTGCATGAAACATTCCACAAATTAAAATAACAGGCTCTTTAGATTTTAAAAGCACTTCAGCCATAGAGCGATCTTTTCTCATTTGCATTTCTACAAAGGTATTTGAAGCTTCTTCTGACATAGAATGAAAGCTATTGATAAGATCTTTAAGCTTGGTTTTTACTTCTAAAGAGGTTGAAAGCTCGCCTTTTAAGGGCTTTAGCTTTTTTCCGCTATAAATGAGATCAAGTTCTTTTTCATTTAAATTTGCAGCAAGAAGTTTATTGTCTGAGTAAAATACATAAGAAACGACATTTTGATAATCTTCCCAATACCAATCTTCTTGCCAGTGTAAGGCTTTAGCTAAATCTTTTGCTTCTATTTTGTCTTTATTTGTCTTTGCCTTATCTATAAATTTTTGTCTATCTGTGTTAAACATTTCAAAGGCAACACTGCGTTTTCCATAAGTTTCTAGACTTTTAACAAGAGCAAGTTCTGCAAGATGATGATCAACATTGTCATGAAATTCTCCAATAATGACAATATCATAATCTTTTAATTTTTCTATAAGCTCATTATAGCTAATGTCTTTAGCTTCAAGATTGTCTTTAATGCTAAAACTTGTTTGATTTTCTAGCTTATCAAGAACCTTTTCTTGCTTTGTAGAACAACCCCAAAAAACAAGCATAGATACAAGTAAAATAAGGTATTTTTTCATAAGATATCTCCCCAAAGTGTATTGCAAATTTTTATTAAATATTATCATTTTTAAAATAAATAAGAACTGAAATGAATGAGAAATATACCTTTACTTTACTTTGAGAATTTTAATTTAAATAAAAGCTGATAGCTAAAGATTTTTAACCTTTTTAGATAAATAAAAAAATGATATTTGATATAATTTAGTATTAAATTTTAAAAATATGGTGTATTTGATCCAAATACACCATTAATTTTTTAAAGTCCCTTAAAAAGCTCTATGGCATCAAGTCTTTCCCAAGGATAATCCTTTTGTCCCACCTGACCTCTGGCTGCTACATCAGCATATAAAAAATGCCCAGCCCTTGGCTTATCTAGCTCAAATTTATTCTTTATCCAATTTGGAGTAAGAGCAAAGCTTTTAATCACAAAATCGCTTAAAAAATTATCATCAAGCCTAGTATTTGTCCCCATACAATCAACACTTACTGAGGTTGGTTCAGCCACTCCTATAGCATAACTTAGCTGCACCACGCATTTTTTAGCAAGTCCTGCTGCTACTATATTTTTAGCAAGCCATCTTGCTGCATAAAGCCCACTTCTATCAACCTTAGTATAATCCTTGCTTGACTGAGCGCCACCTCCAATAGGAGAATATCCTCCAAAGCTATCAACAATGAGCTTACGCCCTGTAAGACCACTATCGTGTAAGGAGCTGTGATTTACATATTTTCCAGTGGGATTGATTAAAATTCTAGTTTTGTTAGGATCAAAAAGTTCTTTTGGTAAATTTGTTTCTAAGATGAGCTTGTTTATCAAGGCTCTAAGCTTATCTATAGCCATATTTTCAACACAAGGAGCTGAAATAACTATGGTATGTATGCTTTTTGGCTTACAATTTTCAAAATTTTCCTTGCTCTCATAATCAATAGTAACCTGGGTTTTAATATCCACCCCAAGCTCATTTGGATGAGCCTTAGCATACTCATAGACCTTATCACAAAGCATTCTGGCATAAGAAATGGCTGCTGGCATAAACTCAGCTGCCTCATTACTTGCAAAACCAAACATAATGCCCTGATCCCCAGCTCCTATTTCTCCGCTTTTTTGATCAACTCCTTGATTAATATCAGGGCTTTGCTCTCTTAAAAAAACCAAAACTTCTAAATCATCAGGATGAAGGCACTGTTCTTTGGTAAAGCTTGATTTGCCATCATAACCTATCTTTGCAAGGCTTTGCTTGACTATGTTTTCATAATCAGCCTTGCTTAGCTTGTGTTTTGATTTGACCTCGCCTCCAATTACAACCTTGTTTCCTGCAACGAAAACCTCACTTGCAACTCTTGAATCCTTATCAGCAATCAAGAGCGTATCCACAATGGTATCGGCAATGATGTCCGCACATTTGTCAGGATGTCCAGCACTCACCACCTCGGAAGTAAATAAATACATAAGTATCCTTTAAAAAAATTTAGAAAATCAAGATACAAAATCTCAAATTTTCATAAAACGCATTTTACTTGAAGTTGATTAAATGAAAATTAATCTTTAGGAAGTAAATATTTATTAAGTTTATCTTTGTTAGAATTTAAAAATGAAGCAAGGTAGAATAAATGAAACATCTCATCACGACAAAAGACTTTAGCAAAGAAGAAATTTTAGCACTTTTTAAAGACGCTAAAGAGTTTTTAGATGAAAAGCCAAGAGAACTTCTCAAGGGCAAGAGTATCACGACGATTTTTTTTGAAAACTCAACACGCACGCTTTCGTCTTTTGAAACGGCGGCAAAAAGGCTTAATGCAAAGGTTTTGAGGCTTGATGTCTCGCGTTCAAGCTCAAGTAAGGGCGAAACACTTTTTGATACAGCTGCAAATTTAGACGCAATGAATCCTAGTGCTATAGTCGTAAGACATCAGCACTCAGGCGTGCCTTTGAGCCTAGCAAAGCATGTGCATTGTCCTGTTTTAAACGGAGGCGATGGTAAGCATGCCCACCCAACCCAAGCTTTACTTGATCTTTTTACGATTTATGAACATTTTAAGGGCGATGTAAGGGGCAAAAAAGTTATCATCGTAGGCGATATAAAAAATTCTAGAGTAGCAAATTCAAATATAGAGCTTTTAACGCGTTTTGGACTTGAAATCATCTTAGTTGCACCACCTCATTTTATGCCAAAAACTTCTTTGAAGCAGTTTTATAAGCTTGATAAAAATTTAATCAAGCAAAGCGATGTTATAATGAGCCTTAGAACTCAAACTGAAAGACATCAAAAGCAAATTTATGGCTCTTTGAAAGACTATGCGAATGATTTTTGTATCACGAAAGATTTGATTGAGGATCAAAAGCTTATTATCTTGCACCCAGGACCAGTTCATAGAAATGTAGATATAAGTGATGAGGTCTTAGCTGATGAAAGATCTCTTGTTTTAAAACAAGTAAAACATGGTGTAGCTATAAGAATGGCGGCTTTAAAAAAAGTCATTTTAGAACAATAAAAAAGGAAAATTATGCACAAAAATGAATGGAATTTAAAGGATTTATTTGAAGACGAAAAGGCTTTAAAGCTTTGCCTTGAAAAAAGTATAGAGCAGTCTTTAAAATTTAGGCGTGATTATGAGGGAAAACTTGGGCTTTTGGATAGTTCTAAATTTACTAAAGCCTTAAAAACTTATGAGCAAATTTTACAAAATATATCTAAAATCATGTCTTATGTGTATTTGCATTTTGCAGGCGATACAAGCAAGGGCGGTTTTTTGGCAAAATATGAAAATGAATGTAAGAAAGCCGAAGAGAATTTGATCTTTTTTGAGCTTGAATTTTGCGAGCTTGATGAAGAAAAAAGTGCTGAGTTTATCAAAAATTTAAGCGAATATGCCTTTTATCTTTCAAATTTACTTAAAAATAAAAAACACAATCTCACCCAAAAAGAAGAACGCATTATGCTTTATCTTTCAAACACGGGTGCAAATGCCTTTTCAAGGCTTTTTGATGAGAATATGAGTCGCTTGAGAGTGAGCTTTGAGGGCAAAAGCTTGAGCGAAGAAGAAATGCTAAGCAAGCTTTATAATGAAGATAGAAAGATCAGAAAAAAGGCTGCAAAGAAATTTAGCAAGGCTTTGAAAGCAAATTTAGACTTAAATACTTATGTTTTTAATATGATAAAAAGCGAAAGAAAAATAGTTTGTGAGCTAAGAGGCTATGAAAATGCTGAAGAATCCAGACACATAAGCAATCAAATCACTCAAAAAAGCGTTGATGCTCTCATCAAAACAACTGAAAAACATTTTGATCTTGTGAGTCTTTTTTATAAAAAGAAAAAGCAAATTTTAGGTTTTAAAAACTTGAAAGATTATGATCGTTACGCACCTATCGGTAAAGAAATAAGCGTAAAATATGAACAAAGCAAAGAGCTTGTTTTAAAGGCATTTAATGCCTTTTCTCCTGAGTTTGCAAATATCGCAAAAAAAGCCTTTGATGAAAGGTGGATCGATGTTTATCCTAGGGAAAATAAAAGAGGAGGAGCTTTTTCTCACAGCACCACCCCTGATGCTCACCCTTATATCATGCTTAATTTTACCGGAAGACATAGGGATTTATTTACCCTAGCACATGAGCTTGGTCATACCATTCATCAAAAATTAAGTTATAGTGTAAATTTTTTAAGTCAAGATACGCCTTTAACGACAGCTGAAACAGCTTCAGTTTTTGCTGAAATGCTTGTGTTTGACTTTGTTAAAGATAGGCTTAGTAAAGAAGAACTTGTAGGAGTTTATGCCTCTAAAATCGAAGATGTTTTTGCTACTCTTTATAGGCAGATTAATTTTACAACCTTTGAAAGACGCATTCATGAGCATAAAGAAGAGCTAAAAAGTGAGCAAATCAATGAAATTTGGCTAGAAGAGTCTAAAAAAATGTTTGGCGAAAGTGTTATTTTGACACAAAATTATGAGCTTTGGTGGTCTTATATCCCACATTTCATACATTCGCCATTTTATTGCTATGCTTATGCTTATGCACAACTTCTTGTATTAGCACTTTATGGGCTTTATAAAAGCAAGGCTTGTGAAAATTTTACAAGTTTATATATTGATTTACTTAAAAGTGGGGGAAGCAAGTCTCCAAAGGAACTGATTTCAAGCTTTGGTTTTGATATAGAAGATGAAAATTTTTGGGAGCTTGGGATTAAAGAGGTTGAAAAGCTCATCAATGAATTTATGGAATTAAAAATATGAGCGAAAGAATTTTAAGCAATGATTCCTTTGTAAAACTTATGATAAAGCATTGTCATGAGGTCATAGCAAGCTTAGTGGCACAAAATGTAGAATTTGGCATAGTTGTAAATACTCATTTTGTAAGCTTTGAGCCAAAACTACCAGAAAATTTAAACACAAAAGAACCCTATGCTTTGTATATTTTAGCAGGTTATACCTTTGAATCCATAAATCTTGAAAAAGAAAAAATTACCTTTCATGCGGGCTTTGGACCTGATGATTTTGCTACCTTTGTAAGTGTTGATTTGGGAGCTATTAATCAAATTCAAGTGGGAAGAGAGGTGATTTTTGTTAATTTTGCTCTTTATAAAAGAAAGCAAGAAAAACAAGATTTGATCGAAAAATCAAAAAATATGTTCTTAAATAGCCTCAAAGATGAATACAAAAAATGAAACTCTTAGAAGGCTTAAATCCCAGCCAAATCGAAGCAGTTAAGCATATCGATGGTGCTATGCTCATCTTAGCAGGTGCTGGCTCAGGAAAAACTAAAACCATAACAACAAGGCTTGCTTACTTGATCGATGAAGTGGGTATTGATGCAAGCTCAACCCTTACTTTAACCTTTACAAACAAAGCTGCACAAGTCATGAAAACAAGGGCTTTAAGCCTTATTAAAAATCAAGTTCAAGCCTCGCCCTTGCTTTGCACCTTTCATAAATTTGGGCTTTTGTTTTTAAGAATGTATATAGAAAAATTAGAAAGAAAAAATAACTTCATTGTCATTGACACAGACGATCAAAAAAAGATCATCAAAGAGTTTTTAGGCACAAATTCAAAACTAAGCTCAAGTAGCGTTTTAAACGCCATTTCAAATTTCAAAAATGATTCAAAAAACCTAAAAGAAGTCTTTGAAGAGCTTGAGCTTATCAAAACCATGTCAAATCAAGCCCAAAGGATAGAAAAATTTGAGCAAATCGCTAAGGCTTATCAATTTTATCAAGAAATGCTTTTGAGGCATAATTTTGTGGATTTTGATGATTTGCTACTTTTAAGCAACGAAATTTTAGAAAAGGACGAGGCTTTTAAAAAGGAGCAAAGTAAATTTTATCATTATATCACTGTTGATGAGTATCAAGATACAAATGCCTTGCAATATAGGCTCATTCAAAATCTTTGTAGCGCTCATCAAAATATCTGCGTTGTGGGCGATGATGATCAAAGTATTTATGCTTGGCGAGGTGCTAGGATAGAAAATATCTTAAATTTTCAAAGCGAATTTGATCATGTTAAGCTTGTAAAACTTGAGCAAAATTACCGCTCAAGCAAGGCTATCTTAAACGCAGCAAACGCACTTATAGCTAACAATCAAAAAAGACTTGGAAAAAAACTTCTTTGTACCAGAGAAGCAGGCGATGAGGTGCAAATTTATAGAAATTTAGACGAAAAAAGCGAGAGTTTGCAAATTGCTAAAGCGATCAAAAAGCTTTTGCAAAAAGGCGTAGAAGCAAATGAAATAGCCATACTTTACAGGGTCAATGCTCTTTCAAGAAGCCTTGAAGAAGCCTTGATGAAAGAAAAAATCGCTTTTAAAATTCTTAGTGGAATGAGATTTTATGAAAGGGCTGAGATTAAGGATATCATTGCTTATCTTAGGTTTTTTGTCAATACCAACGATGATTTTTCATTTAAACGCATTATAAACCGCCCAAAAAGAGGCTTTGGACAAAGTAGCTTAAGCAAGCTTGAAGAACATGCAAAAAAAAATCAAATTTCTTTATTTGAAGCCTTGTGTAATGTGCAAGGGAGTGGATTTTTTAGTAAAAAACTTGATGAGGAATTAGGGCTTTTTATAGAAAATGTTAAGGCTGTTTTGGAGGCTCAAAGCCTTGATAAAGTCTTTGATGTGCTTGAGAGTAAATTTAAGCTTAAGGAATTTTATCAAAGCCTTGATAATGGTGAGGATAGAGTGCGAAATGTCGATGAGTTTTATGCTGAGAAAAAAGAGGGCATAAAAGAAGGGCTTTATGAGAGCTTGGAGGATATTTTAAATGAAATTTCTCTTTTAAGCGATCAAGATGAAGCCTTTGGGGATAGTGTTTTTTTGATGAGCATACACGCAAGTAAGGGACTTGAGTTTGATCATGTTTTTATCGTGGGGCTTGAGGAGAATTTCTTTCCTTTAACAAGCGAAGAAAGCGATATAGAAGAAGAAAGAAGACTTGCTTATGTAGCCATAACAAGAGCAAAAAAATCCTTGGTTTTGAGTGCTGTAAATTCAAGATTTTACAGAGGCTCTAGAAATTATTTGCATGAGAGTAGATTTTTAAACGAGGCTGTTTTGAAACAAGATTTTGCTCAAAAAGAAAGCTTAAATTTAGACTTTAAAAAGGGCGATTTGATCAAGCATAAAATTTTTGGCATAGGACGGGTGATTGATGTTAGCAAAAGCGGGGCTGATTTTAGGCTTGTGATAAATTTTGGTGGTATTGAAAGAACCATACTTTCAAGCTTTGTGGAAAAAGTTGTATGAATAGGCTTTTTGTGGGCTTTAAACCCGCTCAAATGAGTTCTAACGCCTTTTTGGCAAGCTTAAAGAAAAAATACAAGATCAAAAAGGCTGGATACTCAGGCACTTTAGATCCCTTTGCAAAGGGCGTTTTAATCATCGCTTTTGATCAATACACCAAACTTTTTCGTTTTCTCAAAAAAACCCCAAAAGTCTATAAAGCCACGCTTTGGCTGGGGGTTAAATCCTTAAGCCTTGATGATAGAAATATCACAGAGATCAAAACCCTACCCGCTTTTAAGCTAGAGCGTTTAGAAGAGCTTAAAAATGAGCTTTTGGGCGAACTTGAGTTTTTTCCACCTCAATTTAGTGCTAAAAGAATAGAGGGAAAAAGAGCGTATGAATTTGCCAAAAGGGGCGAAATAGCACCGCTAAAACCTTGCAAAATGCAAATTTATTCAAGTGAAATTTTACATTACACACACCCTTTTTTGAATTTGCGTTTGAGTGTAAGCGAGGGTGCTTATATAAGATCGTATTGTGAAATTTTTGCCAAAAAGCTTGGCATTAACGCTACTTTGAGTAGTTTAGAAAGGCTTAGCGAGGGAAAATTTGTTTATAATCAAGAAAAAAGTTTAAATGTGTTAGAATACCTAAATGTAAAAGAAAATTTTTTAGATGATGTTAGTAAGCTTGAAAATGGAACTAAGATTGCTCTTGAGGAGTTGGCATTTCAAGAAGATGGCGAGTATTTTATACAAACAAAAAATAATTTTGCTCTCATCAGCGTAAAAGATAAGCTTGTGAAATATATTTTAAATAAGGTTGAAAAATGTTAGTTTTAACAAGAAAAGATGGCGAAAGCATACAAATAGGAGAAGATGTTGAGATTAAGATCATTTCAAGTACAAAGGGCGTAAGCAAGGTTGCTATCAAAGCTCCTAAATCCTTGATGATCTTAAGAAAAGAATTGCTCAATCAAATCAAAGATGAAAATTTACATTCCATAGCAAGCAAAAGCGTTAAGCTTGATGATTTGAGTAAGAAAATTAAGAAATAAATATGAAAGCTTATGCAAAGGCAAATATCTTTTTAAAAATCGTTGGCATTGATAAAAGAGGCTATCATCTTTTAAATTCTCGTTTTATTTTACTTGAAAATTTTTATGATGAGCTTAGCTTGACTTATGAAAAAACTCAAGATGGTTTTGAGATTATCAGTGATTTTGAATGCGAGGATAATATCATAAAAAAAGCCTATCATTTACTTTGTAAAGAGGGCTTTGAAAGAGAGCTTGAGGAGTGTTTTAAGCATTTAAGTTTAAAACTTGTAAAAAATATCCCCACCTTTGCAGGACTTGGTGGAGGCAGTTCTGATGCTGCTTGTTTTCTAAAAATGATGAATGAAGAATTAAATTTAAAAATTTCAAATTCCAAACTTATGCAACTTGGGCTTTGTTTGGGTGCTGATGTGCCATTTTTTTTAAGTGGCTTTTTTAGTGCAAATGTAAGTGGGATAGGCGAGCTTGTAAAAGAGCATGAAGATGTGATACCAAGGCTTGATTTTTCTTTTCCAAATGTCAAATGTTCCACTAAGGCTGTTTATGATGAGTTTGATAGGGGCGAGTTTGATTTTTATGAGAATTTAAATTTAGCAAAAAATATGCAAAAACAAAGCTCTAAAAAGATCCTAGAAGAGGGACAAAATGCAATCTTAAACGATCTTTTTGCTCCTTGTGTTAAAATCTATGCTGATATGAAAGAATTTTTAGATCAGGGGTATTTTTTAAGTGGTAGCGGAAGTAGCGTTTTTAAGGTGGCACAATGAAAATCATCGCAAGAAATAAAAAAGCACTTTTTGATTTTAGCATACTTGAAAAATTTGAAGCTGGCATAGTGCTTAAGGGAAGTGAGGTTGTTGCTTTAAGGCAAGGTAGGGCAAATTTAAAGGATAGTTTTGTGCGTATCATAAAAGGCGAACTTTTTTTATTAAATGCTCATATTTCGTATCTAAATACCACAAATTCGCATTTCCGCCACGAAGAAAGAGGAGCAAGAAAGCTTTTAATGCATCGCAAGCAAATTGATAAACTTCTAGGAAAAGTGAGCATAGAAGGCTTTACGCTTGTGGTTTTAGAGCTTTATTTTAACCACAAAAACAAAGCAAAAGCCACCCTAGCTCTTGCAAAGGGTAAAAATTTACACGATAAACGCGAAAGCCTAAAGAAAAAGCAAGCAAACTTAGAAGCAAGGGCTGCGATGAAAAACTATAAGGCTTAAATGCAAGAATTTTCTTATAATCCTTGGCATGGCTGTATCAAAAAAAGTGAGGGTTGTTTAAACTGCTTTATCTATACCATAGATAAACTTCATAACAAAGATACAAGAAGCTTATATAAAACACAAAATTTTTCACTCCCACTTGCTAAAAAGCGTGATAAAAGCTATAAAATCCCCTCAAATTCTTTGATTTATACTTGTTTTAGTAGTGATTTTTTACTTAAAGAAGCTGATGAGCTAAGAGCTAGTGTTTGGCAGATGATGAGGATACGAAAGGATTGTGATTTTATTTTCTTCACAAAGCGTATAGAAAGATTGCAAGAATGCTTGCCAAAGGACTGGGGTGAGGGCTATGATAATGTGATCATAGGTTGTAGTGTGGAAAATCAAAAAAGAGCTGATGAGAGGCTTGATTTGTTTTTAAATTTAGCCATAAAACGCCGTTATATCATAGCTACGCCACTATAACCCCGCTTTTCAAATCAAAGTCATTTGACGCTTAAAATCAAAGTGGCTACTTTTTCACTTTGATTTGAAACACGAAATTTTAATTTATTTTAAGCTAAAAAATATCAAATTTTTCCTCTTTAATTTAAATTTTACTAGGTTTAAATCATTTAACTTATAAGCTCAGTTATGCCTATATCCCTTAACTTTTATCTTTGATTTTTAAAAATCTTGTTCATTATCCTCGCATATAGCTTTATTAATTTTAAGGCTTAAAATTCATTATTAAAAGCTCTTTGCTCATCTTGCCTTTATTTTTATTATTCAGTGTGTATCTTAGCTCTAGTTCCTTGATAAAAAAGCCCTTGTAAAGTTCTCTTATAAGCTCATTATCATTGTAAGAAAGCATAAATTTACCCCTCACACCCTTTAAAAGCTCAGCTAAAAGCTCATGCTCCCCAAAGACTGAAGTGTTTTGGTAATACTTTTCAGTATTCACATAGGGTGGATCAAGGTAAAAAAGTGTGTTCTCATCATCATAGTTTTTAAGTATATATTCAAAGCTCTTGTTTTCGATAAAAACACCTTTAAGCCTCTTTGAAAAGGGTTTAAAATCCTTGTAAATCGCACTTGCTCGCACCTTTGTATGTGAAAAATGTAACCCCTTGCTTGCAAAAGAAAAAGCGATTAAATAATAATAAAACGCTGCCTTTTCAATGTCATTTCTAGGGCTTAATTGCTTATTTTTAATCCACTCAAAAAGCTTGCGAGAAATGAGCAAGTTTTGCAAAGCATTCATTAAGCTTAAGGGCTTTGTTTGTATGACTTTATGAAGATTTATAAGCTCATCATTGATATCATTGATAATTTCTTGCTTGCTTTTACTCTTTTGATAAAGCACGCTCAAAGCCCCACCAAAAACCTCGACATAACGCTCATGTGCTGGCATTAAAGCAATGATTTGACGCGCTAAAAAAGACTTGCCACCCACCCATGCAAAAGGAGCTTTTAGCTTTGTTAAACTAGGCTTTAAAAGCTTTTTAGAGGGCTTTGGAAAACTAGGGCTTAAATCTGCTTTTTCAAAGAGGCTTTTTTCATCCCCCCCCCCCCCCAGAAAATATCCTTTGAACTTAAATTTGTCATTTTTTCTCCTTTCATTTTGTTTATCCCTCAAAATTCACACTTATCGTATAGCCACTCAAAGAAAAATCATGTCTTACATCTTTAATACTAAAAATAGCCTTTTCATCGATACCGCTTATTTCTAGGCTTGCTCCTGCTTTGATATTTTTGCCTATCATGCTAAAGCTTCCTTCATATGAACCTTTGTTTAAAGCATTAAGCTTGGCATTTGCTAAATTTAAAGCCTCACTTTCATTTTTTACCCCAGCTATTTTTAGCTCATAAACACAGCCCTTATCATTTCCACTTAGCACGCTTTTAATTAGGCCTTGTTCTATATCTTGATAAGAAAGCTTTACACCTGAATAATCATTGCGGTTTTTAACACTGATATTTAAATCACTAAGCTCGCTTATATCTAAGCTGTATTTAATGCCTCCAACTTGGCTAGTTCCACCTTTTATGCCATCTTGTGCGGCTTGTTTTTGCTCTATGATGATAAGGGTTTGTTCTTTTATGCAGGCTAAAAAGCCATATTTTGCACAAAGAGTGTAGATAAATTCAATATCGCTTATGTTGTTTTGAAGCTCATGTTTTATATAAGCCTTGCTTGCAGTATTTGTTTTGGCTAATAAGTTATTTTCTTTGGCTATTTTTAAGGCAATATCGCCAAGATTAGTATCAGCCCAAGTTCTTGACTTTTTGTTTTTGATATTGCTTGCAAAATTAATCGCAGTAGCTTTGATATCCGTTGTTTTAGAGCTGTAATTTTTGCTGAAGCTATTAAGGCTAAAAGTGCCACACTTATAAAGCGAGCCCTCAAAGCCTAAGTAAAGCTCTAATTTATCGCCAAAATTAGCCCTTTTAAAAAGCCCATTTAAACTAAGGCTAATCTCATCGCTTTCATCCTTTGCTTTATCATCGAAACTAAGGCTGATTAAGTTAGCGTTGATTTTATTAGTAATATCCTTACCCTGAGCCAAAAGTTTAAAAGCTGGTTTTTTTACCATAGAGCTTCCTGTTCTTTTTCTTTTAGCTTAAATTTTGGTAAAATTATCCTATCTCCAGCCTTTAAAATAGGCTCTAAATTTGGATTTAGCTCTAAAACTTGCTCAAAATTTTCCAAGCTTTTATAATGCTTATAAACAACGCTATCAAGTCTTTCATTATCCTTAGCTATATAAAGCTCACTCATTAAAAATCCCTTTGTAAATTTAGCTCAAAGCTTTGTGTTAAAAAGCCACTGCCCTCTAAAAAAGCACTTTGTTTTTCACTGATACTTAAAATCACAAATTTTCCAAAATAAAGCCCACTAGCACTGCACATTGCATAGCTTTGATTTTTGCTTGCCATTTGCCTTAAAGTATCCAAATAAGTGTTTTTATCCTTTTTCAGTGGCAAGGTTTTGCCACTTATTTTAATGCTTTCATTTTCTTTAGAAATGCTAATGAGTGCATTGTGATTATTAATGCGAGCAACACTTGTGATACCATATTCATAGCTTTTTTCAAGCTCATCTACATTTAAAGCTTCAAATTTAAACTCACCTAAGCAAAATATCATCTTACCCCCAAATCGTAGTTTGTGCTTTTTTATCTGCGTTTTGATTTAAAGCCATCAACACGCTTTTTTCAACCTCTTTTGCAAAAGCCCCCAAATCAAAGACCCCATTATTTGAGCTTATGTTAAAAGTGCCATTAACGCTTACATTAACGCTGGTGCTTGTTTTTGTTTCTACGCTTTGTTTGTTTGTAAGAGAGTTTTTTACTTCGCTTTGCTTTATTTTTTCATCACTTCGAACTTCTTTTTCATCATCTGAAAAGCCAAAAAAAGAAGCCACGCTTTTGGCTATATCTTTGATCTTGGAAAAAGCATTGCTAAGCCATTCAAATTTAGAAGAAAACCAAGAAAAAAGCCCCTCCCACAAAGAGCTGAAAAAATCCCCAATGCCCTGCCAAATCCCTTTGAAAAAATCCCCAAACGCACTAAAAATAGAGCCAATTTTTTCTATAAAACCTATAAAAAAAGCTTTAACCTTATCCCAGTTCATGATAACAAGTGCTGCAATAGCAACAATAGCCATTAAAATAAGTCCTATGGGATTAGTTAAAAAGGCGATTTTTAGGATATTAAAAGCCACACTTACAGCCTTAATCATAAAGGCAAATTGTGCCATGGCAAAGCGTGCGGCTAAAAAGCCTACTTTTAGGGCTGTAAGAGCTACGCTAGCTCCTGTTAAAACTACAACCAAAGCTCCTACCACCTTGCTTAAATTTGGAAAAGTATCGATGATTTGCCTTACAAAATTAATCAAAGAAGAGATGCTATTCATTACAAGCGTTAAAGCAGGAGCTAAAGCTTCTCCTATGCTCGCACTTAGATTTGCCATACTAGCACTAAGCTTTGCAAAGCTTGCATTTGTAGAATTTCCTATTTTTTGAAATTCATTATTTAAAGCACCTATTTTTGTATTTTTTAAAGAATTTAAGGCATCTTCATACTTGTTTGTATTATCAACTAAATTTTGCATCATGCCTGCTGCACCTGTGCCAAAAACTGAGTTTAAAAAATCAGTCATTTCTTCTTTAGGCAGGGTTTTGATTTGATTTAAAAGCACATTAACCGCACCGCTTGCATCTTGTTTAAAATAAGCACTTAATTGTTCTGTGCTAAGACCTAAGCTTAAAAATTTAGCTTTCATATCATCGCTTGCATTATTTAAATTGCTCATAACGCCTGTAAATGCCTTAAAAGTTGAAATAGCTTCGCCCTCATCTTTAGTCGCACTAGCTAAAGCAGCACTTAAAGCAGCTGTGCCCTCAGCACTCATACCGATAAGCTTTGCATCGCCTCCTACCTCATTCATTATCTTAGCGACACTTCCTGCACTTACATTGCTTGCTTTAGCCACAGCTATAATCTTATCTCCAAGATTTTGCATATCTTTGGTGTTTAGTTTATAAATGTTAGAAAGCTTGCTCATAAAATTAATGCTTTCTTCATTGTTTAGCTTGAAAACTTGGCTATATTTAGCACCAAGCTCGCTAAATTTTAGAAGTTGGCTCTCGCTTTTTATCCCAAGTCTTGCTCCTGCTTCGCCAAATTTAGCAAGCTCATTAACATTCATTCCTATATCAGAGCTTAGCTTTAAAAAGTTCTTTCGTAAAATGCTTAAGCTTTCATTGTTTGTGTTTAAAAAGGCATTGATATTGTTCATATCATCTTCAAGATTAGCACTGATTTTTACAGGCACACTGATAGCTAAAGAACTTGCACCTTTAGCCATAAGCTCGCCTTTTAAAGCACCAAATTCTTGGCCTATTGCTTTGATTTTTGCTTTTGATTTTTCAAGATTTTCAATGCTTTTATTTAAGGATTTAACACTTTTTGTGCTTTGGTCTAAATTAGCACTAAATCTTTTTAAAGCCTCAGTATTTTTAGCAAATTCTTTAAAACCTTGAAATGCCAAAGATATACCAAAACTAAGTCCTAAATCTTGCATATTTTTCCTTTTTATTGTAAAATCTATCTATGAAAAAAATAGACCATGATTTACACGCTAAAATATTCTTTTTAAAAAACTTTAAAATCGTTTTTAAAGCCTTTTTAACACTCGGTATTTTTGCCAGTTTTTTGTTTTCTTTTTTAAGTGATGATTATTTAGCAGTTTTTGTTAATATCACTTCATTTTTTGTGCTTTTTTCTTTGATTCTTTATATCGTAACCTTTATCTATTGTTTTTTTAAGCTTAAGAACTCTTAGCAATTTTTAAACTAATTTCCAAAAATTCAAGATAATCTTTTATATCTAAACTCATGATTTCATTATAAGAAAAATGTAAATAATGGGCTATCAATGCGATAGCTTCATTATTTAGCGCTGCTACTGGGAGTTTGATACTCGTTTAATTCATTGCTTAAAAGCGTGATATCTTCTAAGCTTAACTTATCTAACTCCTCTAAACTCATATTAGTGCATTCGCCGATGATATAAAAAGCTCTTGAGCCTTCACCTTTTTGCATATCCATAGAACGACGGAGCATTCCAGCTGTTGGGGGATTAAATTTAATTTCCTGCCCATTTGATAATTTAATTATTTTTGACATATGCCCTCCTTATAAACTTAAATTTGCTTTTACTTCTGCCATTTTATCCACGCCATTAAATTCTAAAATGAGATTTTTCACATCAGCTAAAAATAGCCTTTTGCCATCCATTGTGATTTTTATAAAATGCACATCAATTTTTATTTCACTTGTAAATTCTCCTCCTGCTACGATAGAAGGTGGAGTCATTGAGGTAAATTCTCCGTTTATTTCCACCACAAAGGGCACTTCTTTGCCTGAGCCACTTTGATGAATGCTTGCTTTAAAGATAAGGGGGATCTTTGCTTTAGAAAAAGTATTTGCACCAAAAGCTTGAAAAGCTTGCTCTCCCATTTCGCTGATTTTAAAACTAGTTTGCATTGCTTTAAAAACGCCTGTGCCGTAATTTGCACTTAAAGCTCCTTTACTTTCTAAAACTTCTTGCTCTATAACAGGCAAGGTAATGTCCCTTGCTACTCCAGCATAGCCATATCCGTCTATGAAACAATTTGCTTGTTCGATGACTTGAGGTATTTTATTAAACATTTTTACTCCTTAAATTTATTCGCCACTAATGGTGTTTAAAAGCTCATCCGCCCAATCATCAGTGTAAGCAAACTCAAGCGTGATAAGCTTAACGATAGGATTATTCATCATTTTAATATCTAGATAAAATTTTCCAGCACTTACATTAGCTGCGGTATTAAGCTCTTCATTCCATGATACTTCATAGCCCACAAGCACCTTAGCACCCTTTAAAGCCCTTAAAAGCTCTTCTACACTAAGCTTTACAAAATAAAGCTCGCTCGCCTTTTTATCCACAGCCTTAAAGCTTGCCTTTTGTGCTGCTATGCTTATCCTATCAAAGATCCTTACTCTTGCAAGATCTTGCCAAATGCTATCTTGATCTGAGGTTTCCCCACCCCAGCTTCTAAAGCCCTCATATAAAATCACCGTGCTTATATGAGCCTTTCTTAATGTATTTGCATCGCATTGCTCGCCAAGCTCAAAGTCTATGATGTATTCAACCCCTGTAACGCCTTGCAAAACTCGGTTAGAATAAGAATTGCTAAAGCCATATTCTTCACTTGCATCAGTTGCTGCTATCATCGCTGCGATGATAGGACTTTGTGGGACATATTTATATCCTGTGCTTGAATAAATTTGCACAAAAGGCCAGCAAGCAATAAGACGCTTTGAGCTATAAGCTTTCATGGCATTTAAAGCCTCGCCTGTGCTTGTGGCGTAAAGGTCTGTAATGGCTGTGATTTTAAGCTTGCTTGCCACGCTTTCTAAGGCAGCCTTAATGGGCGCTTCGTGCGAATAATAAGGTGCGATGATAAGATCAGGCTTAAAGCCTGTTCTATGCACAGCATTTTTAAAAGCATTGATAGCATTAATGCAAGCATTTATATCATCATCAGCCTCTTCAATGAAAAAGCTTAAAACAATCACACAATTAACCCCCTGAGCCTCGATACAAGTCAAGCTATCATAAAGTCTAAAATCGCTTAAGTTTTGCTCCTTGATCAAATCCGCCACAAAAGCCTTAGCCTTTTCCACCTTTGTAAAAGCAAAAATAGGGTTTTCCTCTATCTCGCTAAAACCAGCCTTTTCATAAATAGCCTTTTTTGAAAGATTTTTTATACTTGCTGCTATGCCTATTGGCGTATCACTTTGCACGCTGATAGGGCTTGCGGCTTCATTTGTGATATTTACATTCACTCCAAAATCTGCTGCCATTTTTACTCCTTATTTTGATTTAGTGCTTTTTGTTTTTGCACTTGCTGTGCTTTGCTCGCTTGGCAAAGTTTCATTTTGCACCTCATTTGATGAGTCTTCTTGCTCTTTTGTCTGCTCTTTGTTTAAAGCCTTTTCAAGCTCGCTTAATCTTAAATCAAGCCTTGAAATTTCAAGCCTGATTAAGTCCTTGATCTCATCTTCATTTAAAAGCTTTTTAGCCTCTTCTTTAGGGGCTTGGCTTTTGTTTTGTGCGCTACTTGGAATGTAGCTTAAAGCATAATCACTCATAATTTCTCCTTTAAATTAAAATTTAACATTTTCACGCCTTATCCTCTACCTTTTTTATATTTTTCGCATTGATGATAACATTGCCTTTATTATCAAGCCCAAAACTTTCTGTTGGCAAAAGTGAAGCACT
>NZ_QHLJ01000010.1 GCF_006864365.1 Campylobacter sp. MIT 99-7217 | reverse complement strand
TTTTAAAGTTTGGGAGTTTATTTCTTGTCCTGATTGATAAGCAAAGGCATTTGCATTTACAACAGAAGCATCAAGCTTATAAGTTGAAGCCCCCCCCCCCCATTTTCTATCGTAGTATTTGTTTCTGCAAAAAGCAAAGAAGAAAGAACGATAGAAAAACAAATTTTCTTTTGAATATCCATGAAACTCCTTTTATTTTGATAAAAATTATAAAAACTAAGATAGAATTATAAGCTTATGATACTTAAATTATCTTTAAATTTATATACACAAATGCATTCATTGAGAAATGAAGAAAATAAGAGTAGAAAATAATAAAATCAGTGTATTTTCCTAGACTTTTTAGTTGTAAGCTTTCTTGGTTTTACTTCATCATCTTGAGTATTGCTTAAAAGATGACAAAACTTCAAGCCATAAAGATAAATCACCCAAGAAATATAAATCCACACAAAGAAAAACAAAAGTGTAGAAAAAGAGCCATAGATATTTGTATAAGTTTTATTATACACGACATAATACACAAAAATATTTTTACTGATATACCATATCATCGAACTTCCAAAAGAAGTAAGAGCTAGAATTTTAAGCTTTGATTTTGCAGAAGAGCTAGAAAACGAGACAAAAAACAAAGCCCAAATGATAACAAAGGGCAAAATTTCAAAAAAGTTAAATCCCACCTCAAAATCATCTAAGGTCTTTTGAATATAGTTTGATATATAAAAACTAAGCCCAAGCCCTAAAGGAGTGAGCGTTATCAAGGTCCAATGCGTGCTTATACTTTGCCAAAGGGTTTTGGGTTCATTTTTTGTGATACGATTAACCACAAAATCATAGCTTGAAAAAAAGGCTAAGGTTGTAAAAGCGGTAGCCACAAGCCCAACTATACCTAAATTTACGCTATTTTTTAAAAAGGTATCAAGATAAGTAGAGATAAGATCTTGTTGTGCTGGGATCAAGAAGTTAAAAATCAAACCCTTGATCTTTGTATAATACACCTTAAAACTTGGAATTTGGGTAAAGATAGAAAAGCACACAAATAAAATCGGTATCAAAGAAAGCATAGTATAAAAACTTAAAGCTGCCGAATAAATAAAAAGTTCCTTATCTCGCAACTCCTTAATAAACCGCCAAATTTGAGACACAGCATTATTCCTTTACTCATCAATTTTAAAGCAAAATTATATCAAAACTTACTTAAATCATACTATATGAGTTTTTAAGAGTGTAAAAAAGTAAAAATTTACAATAAATTTAAAAACATTTTTCAAAAATAAAAGAAAATTTAATTTACAAAAAGTTACAATACAATAAACACAAAAATTTAAAAGGTCTTGTTTATGAATACAGCAGATGTTTATACCTATAAGAATCCTATAGCAAGAAAGCTTGGAAAAAGTCTTGTATTTTGGGTTTTTATTGGGCTATTTTTGGGGATTATTTTTGGTTCTATTGGAAGTTTTTATGATCCAAATTCAAGCTCTTCGGTGGTTCAGTTTTTTCATGATTTTTCCGTAGCCTCTAAAAAATACACCATAGATCCTTTTATCAAGGGCTTGAAGCTTCTTATGGGTCCTATTATCTTTTTAACCATCATCACAGGTATTATTCGTTTAGAGGATCTTAAAACTTTAGGGAGTTTAGGCTTAAGACCTTGATTTATTTTGAAGTAATAAGCACTTTTGCTTTAATTATTGGCGTTTTATTTGGAGAACTTTTACAGCCGGGAGCCAATATGCATTTAAACGCAGCTAACCTTGATAGTGCCAGCGTTTCAGGCTATATAGAAAAGGCAAGTTCAGTTCCGCAAACAGCTGGTGCAGAAATTTATCATATCCTAATCAGTGCCATTCCACACGACCCTATAAGTCCTTTTGTTGAGGGCAAAACCTTGCAAGTTTTAGTTATGGCTTTAGCTTTAGCGATTTTAATCTCTTTTATGAAACCAAGTTTCAAAGAAAAAGCACTTCATTATTTTGAAAGTATGCAAGAAACTTTCTTTAAGGTCTTAACCATACTCATTTGGTATAGCCCACTTGCGACCTTTGGAGCTATGGCGTTTTTGATAGCTAAATTTGGTTTTGCTTCTATAGGTGGTATGGCTATGCTTTTAATCACTATGGCTTTAGCCGTTCTTGCTTTTATTTTTATTATATTAGGTTCGGTTTGTGCGGTAGCAAAGATAAACATTTTTAAATTTATGCGTTTTATTTACAGAGAGGTTTTAGTCGTCTTTGCTACTTCAAGCAGTGAAACCGCACTCGCACCACTTATGAGAAAGCTTGAAAAAGCAGGCATTCAAAAAGCAAGTGTGGGTCTTATCATCCCAACAGGATATAGTTTTAATCTTGATGCGACAAATATTTATCTAAGCTTAGCAGTTATTTTCCTTGCTCAAGCCTTTGACATACCTATAAGCTTGGAACAAACAATCACGCTGATTGTTATTTTAATGATTTCATCAAAGGGTGCTGTTGGTGTTACCGGAAGTGGATTTATCGTTTTGGCTGGGACACTTTCAGCTCTTACAAGTGCTGATGGAACAAGCATCATACCTGCTGTAACTGTGGCTGCGATTTTGGGTATTGATAAATTTTTAAGCGAAATGAGAAGCGTTGGAAATCTTTGCGGAAATGCTGTTGCTTGCGTGATAGTAAGCATATGGGATAAAAAGGTGGATATGACAAAATTTCGCTACGCACTTGATCATCCTAATGAATTTAGGGTAATGTAAGTTAAATTAATTTAAAAACTCAAATTAAATAAAAAGGTAAAATATGGACTTAAAAACATTAAGAGAGGAAAAATTTACAAGCTCTAAATTTATAAAGCTAAAACACTACAAATACGAAAAAAACGGCAAAGAATACACTTGGGATTTCATTGAATCTATGGATAGCGTAGCTATACTTTTATATCACAAAACTAAACAAAGCTTCGTTTTTGTGCGTCAGTTTCGAATTCCTTTGTATGATTATCAAAAAAGAAACAATATAAAGCTTGATAAAAATGAGCTTGGATATAGCATAGAACTTTGTTCTGGTCTTGTGGATAAAAATTTAAGTCTTGAAGATATAGCTAAGGAAGAATGCGTTGAAGAGCTTGGATATATGCCAAAGTCTATAGAAAAAATTTCTGATTTTTACTCTGGTTTTGGCTCTGGCACGAGTAAGCAAAGCCTGTATTTTGCCGAGATAGATGAAGATGATAAGATAAGCAAAGGAGGTGGAATAGATGATGAGGAGATAGAAAGTGTTTTTGTAAAAGTTCATGAATTTGAAAATTTTAAAGAAAAAATCATTCGATCAACAACACTTGACTTTTCTTACCTATGGTTTATGAAATTTAAAGCCCAAAAATATGGGCTTTGATCATTTCTTTTCTTCTTCTTGAGGATCTTGCACAGAAGTAGAATCTGTTTCTTGTGGAGCTTTTTCTTCTACTTTTTCATCTTTTTGCGGTGCTTTATTTGCTTCTACCTTGCTAGATCTAATATTGCCACTTGTTTCTTTTTGAGCAATTTCAATCATATCCTTAAATATCCCAAAGAGTTTAACAGAACCTTGCTCAGCATAGGTACATTTTTCAATAATCGCATCTGCATGAGCAAGAGCATCTTGCTTAGCAAGTTCAATAGCACTATTTATGCACTCATGAACTCTTGCGTGTGGCTCATTGATCTGTGGAAACATAACATTATGACCAAAACGAGCCTTACCATCTCCTACAACCCATTTACCAAGTCTGCAAGAAAAATGATCACTAAGTTTATTGCCTGAATGGGCAAAAATTTCTTTATAGCCATTGAGTTTAAAAATAACATGATCAAGTTTTACCAAGGACACAAAGGCTTCTGAAACAATATTTGTCGCATTGATATTATTTTCTGCTGCTTGATCTTTAAGCTGACGAAACTTGTCAGAAAACTGCATAATATGATCATTTGAATCCATTGAAACTTTTTCTACCTGTTCGCTTTGAGCAAACATTTCATTTGCATTTTGCTTAAGCAAATTGATATTCATTTCAACCTCAGCTGTTGCTTTTTGAGTTTTTTCAGCAAGCTTTCGAACCTCATCGGCAACAACAGCAAATCCTCGTCCATGCTCCCCTGCACGGGCAGCTTCAATAGCAGCATTTAAGGCTAAAAGATTAGTCTGATCAGAAACATCTTTAATTAAATTAATAACATTAGTGATCTCATCAACGCTTCTGTGCAGTGTCCCAGCTGTATCGCGTGATTTATTAGTAGATTCTATGATATTTCCCAAAGAATCATTTATGGAATTTGTAATCTCATCAAGATTTTCCATAACCTCTAAAGATGAATTAGAAGAAGTTGAGATTACCTCAGCCTTATTGACATTTGCAAGCATATCTCCTTGCACAACAGCTATACCTTCCAAAGCACCCGAAAGCATGACACTAAGTAATTTATTGTGTAAAGTATCTTCAGCTCCATTTTTATTTGAGGCTTCAAGTTGTTCTTTTAGCTGAGAATTTTCTATCCTAAGCTGCTGAATCTGAGCTTGGAGTTTTTGAATTTCTGCAGATGTATTATTTGCTGAACTTGCAGAATTTTTACCTAAACCAAACATTCTTATCCTTTATGCTATTTTTTATAATTTGCCAAATACACGCCTAATTCTTCTTTGATACGCAATTTTTCTTTCTTCAGCTGTGAAATTTCCATGCTATCTAAAAAAATTCTTCCCTCTTCAGCGTCTTTGATCTTATCATCAAGTTCATTGTGTTTTTCAAACAAACTATCAAATCTTCCATCTTTACCCTTAAGTTCGGTCATCAACTCTCTATACTCATGCCACATAAAAGCTCCTTTTAAACTTGTTATTGTGAGAGATTATATCTAAAATGTTACATTTTTGCAAGTAAAAACAAGAAATATTTAATATAAAATAAACAAAATATCGTCTAAGAGTAAGTGTAAAGGGATTTTAAGGAATTAATAATCCCTTAAAAATTATTTAGAATTTTTTCTAAGAGTTCTTAAAGTAGAAGCTGCAACCTTGATCTTTCTTGTAGTGCCATCTTCTAAAGAAACACGGATAGTTCTTAAATTTGGCAAAAAGCGTCTTTTTGTTTTATTATTAGCATGAGAAACATTGTTGCCCACCATTGGTCTTTTTCCTGTGATTTGACAAGTTCTTGACATTTTTCTTCCTTAAATTTTATTAATTTTCAGCGTATTCTAACAAAAAAAAACTTAAAAATTTCAAATATTTATATTTTTTTTATACTTTAAAGTGTAAAATTCCTAATTTTAATCACTTTAAGGTAATGAAAATGTATGTAGCACCAAGTCTTTTATCGGCAAATTTTTTAAAACTTGAAGAAGATGTAAAAGCTGTGTGCGAAGCTGGGGCTGATTTGCTTCATATTGATGTTATGGACGGACATTTTGTCCCAAATTTAACCTTTGGTCCTTGTGTCATAAAAAACATACAAAAAATTTCAAATACCCCTTTAGATGTGCATTTGATGGTTCAAAATGTAAGCTCTTTTGTTGATATGTTTTTACCCTTAAAGCCAAAATTTATCAGCTTTCATATAGAAGCAGAAAATCACCCCATAAGACTTTGCGAACACATTAAAAAACAAGGTGTTAATGCTGGCATAGTGCTTAATCCGCATACACCTATAAGTATGATGAAACATTTGATTGATTATGTGGATTTAGTCCTTTTAATGAGCGTGAATCCGGGTTTTGGCGGACAGGAGTTTTTACCCTTGGTGTATGAAAAAATTAGCGAATTAAGAGAGCTTATAGATAAAAAAAATGCAAAGGTTTTTATCGAGGTTGATGGGGGAGTAAATGGACTTAATGCTTCAAATTTAGAAGAAGCTGGAGCTGATATTTTAGTAGCTGGAAGCTATATTTTTTCCTCAAAAGACTATAAAACAGCCATTTCATCTTTAAAGCTTGAATTTTGAGCAGACAACAAATTGATGAGCTAATCGCTAAGCTTGGCAAAGAAAGTAAGCCTTATAATTGGCTCAAAGAAGAAATTTCTAAGATCGAAGAACTTGAATTTATGGATTTTGATCTTGATATGTTGGAGCTTTTAGGACTTGGAATTTTCCTTAATGCTAATAATGAAATTTCTTTAAAGACAAGAACAACCAAGATCAAAGAAGAAATTTTTTGCGTAGTGGATATAGAAACAAGTGGAAGCATTAGAAGTGGGCAGATCATAGAAATTGGTGCTGTTAAAATTCAAAACTCAAAAGAGATCGCCCGCTTTCAAAGCCTTATAAAAGCTACTGATATACCGCCAAATATCGAAGAGCTTACAGGTATAAATCTCACCATGCTAAAAAACGCTCCAAGCCTTGCTAGCGTGCTTAATGAATTTAGAATCTTCCTTAAAGATAGTATTTTCGTAGCTCATAATGTAAATTTTGACTATAATTTTATATCAAGCTCTTTAAGTGCTTGTGATTTTGGCATACTTTTAAACAAAAAGCTTTGCACCATAGAGCTTGCTCGCAGAATCATCTTATCAGAAAGATACGGACTTGATAGCTTGAAAGAAATTTTAAATATCAATACCCCTCATCACAGAGCCTTAAGCGATGCTCTAGCAGCAAGTGAAATTTTAAAATACTGCCTTTCAAAACTGCCAAGACACATAAAAACTACAGAAGAACTGATAGGCTTTAGTAAAAGTGCAACACTTAAATCAAAACTTGCCCAAGCACAACAATCAAAGCTTTAAAACCTTGCTCACCCTAGCAACATCATCGCTTTTTGCCAAACTTAAACGCACTATGCTATCTTGAAGTGCTTTTAAAGAATGCGGAATCTTTGCTTCAAGACAAATCATATCAAGCTCTTTGAGTAAAAACTTCTCATCTTTTACAACAAATTCAAGCTCACCTTGTAAAAGCTGAACACTGATATCATAAGGGGCGATATGCTCTTTCATAATGCTATCTTTTGGCATAATGATTTGAATTTCCTTGCTGGAATGATTTTGTGCTAAGACATTTATACTGATATCTTTTTGTGTGAAATTTTCATTTTTCCATGAAATAACTTGCATTTTTAAACTCCTTTAATCCATAACTAAACGCATAAGCGTTAAATCCTCGCCACTAACGATCTTATAATGCGTGCTTTTACAATGCGAGCACTCGAAAACATTTTCTTTTAAAACGCTTTTTTTATCACAATCAAGGCATAAAATTTCAAGCGGGGCAAGCTCTAAAAAAAGCTTAGAATTTTTGCAAAGCTTTGAATTTTCTTTAAAGGTTTCAAAACATCTTTGAAAAAGATCGGTTTCAACCCCACTTAAACGCCCAATTTTCACATAAATTTCTTGCACGCTTCTAGCATTGTTGTTTAAGGCATTTTCCTCGCAAAGCGTGATCAAGGCTTCTACTATACTAAGCTCGTGCATTTAAAATCCTAGCAAATTCGAGGCAAAAGCTCGCCTTTTGGAGCTTCTAAAAATCTTTTTGCTCCAAAAGCATTTTGCAAGATGACGCGTGCTTTTTTTTCCTTTAAGACCTCGCCGATTATATTTGCGTTTGGGTTAAATTTTCTTAAAATTTCAAGGGCTTTTTGCTCATCTTCTTTTTCAACGCAAAGCACAAAAGTACCTTCATTTGCAAGCTCATACGCTTCATAACCAAAAAGCTCACAAATCCCCATAACTTCATCTTGAATGGCAATTTTTTCCTCATAAACTAAGATATCAAAGCCACTTTGCCTAGCCCATTCGTTTAAAACCGCACTAAGCCCACCACGCGTTGCATCACGCATACAAACCACCCTTATCTTTGCTTCAAGCAGGGCTAAAACCTCTCCCGTAAGGCTTTTGCAATCACTTTTTATATCAGCCTCAAGTTCATTTCTTTGCACCAAAACAGCCCCACCATGCCTACCAATATCGCCTGAAAGCAAGAGGCTAAGCCCTTCTTTTATGTTTTTTGTTTCTTTTTTGCAAAGCACTTCGCCAAGGCAGGTGGTGTTGATATAAAGCAAATCGCCCTTGCCCTTAGGAACGACCTTAGTATCGCCACAAACTACCTTGACGCCTGCCTTATCACACTCTTTTTTAATGCTTTTTAAAATTTGCTCAAGCTTTGCAAACTCTAAACCCTCCTCGATAATAAGACCTAAACTAAGATACAAAGGCTTTGCTCCGACCATCAAAACATCATTTACCGAGCCACAAACGCAAAGTTTTCCGATATTTACTTCCTCGTTCAAAAAAAGCGGACTTAGGGTGAAATTATCCGTGCTGATGGCTAAATTTGAGCCTAAGTTTTCAAGCAAGGCACTATCATTTGCCTGGTTTAAAATTTCATTATCAAAAAGCTTAAAAATAAAGCTTACAAGCTCATTCATTTCCTCGCCACCGCCTCCATGAGCTAAGCTAATTTCTTTCATTCATTTACCTTTGAGTATTTATAATACGCCGCGCAAGCTCCCTCGCCTGAAACCATGCAACTTCCAATAGGCGTTTTTGGAGTGCAAGCCTTGCCAAAAACCTTGCAATCATAAGGCTTTGCTACACCCCTTAAAATTTGTCCGCAAATACAAGCCTTGCTTTCGTTTTTGCTTTCCACTTCGCAGTCAAATTTAAGCTCAGCGTTATATCTTGCAAACTCATCTTTTAGCCTAAGCCCACTTTTTTTAATCTCGCCAAGCCCTCTAAATTCAAAATCACATTCATCAAAATAACACTTTACAAGCTCCTGTGCTTTGAGATTTCCCTCCTTGCTTACCGCTCTTTGATACTGGTTGAAAACCTCAAATTTGCCCTCATTTTTTTGACGCACGATGTTTAAAACACTTTGCATGATATCAACAGGCTCAAAACCACTTACAGCAATGGGCGTTTTATAAAGCCTAGCAATGTCCTCGTAAATCCCCCAGCCTGTGATAACGCTTACATGAGAAGGACCTAAAAAGGCGTCGATTTTGACATTTTCATCATTCATAATAGCATGGATTGGAGCTGGAACGGTGATGTGATTGATATGAAAAAAGACATTTTCAAGCCCTAAATTGATGACCTTTTCTAAAAGTAACGCTGTCATTGGCGTTGTCGTTTCAAAGCCTATGGCAAAGAAAATGATATTTTTATCTTGATTTTGCTCAGCGATTTTAAGCACTTCTAGTGGAGAATACAAAGCCCTTACATCACAGCCCTTAGCACGAAGCTCAAGCAAAGAAAATTTACTTCCAGGAACTCTTAAAAGATCGCCCAGCGTGCAAAAAATGGTGTTTGGCATGGCTGCAAGCTTGATCGCCATATCTATACGCTTGCGTGGCATGACACACACAGGACAGCCTGGACCATGCACGAAATTTATACCCTTTGGCAAAATGCTAGGTAGGGCATATTTCATAATGCTATGCGTATGCCCTCCGCAAATTTCCATGATATTTATGGGTGCTTTAAGCTCTTTTTTGATCAGTTCATTAAAGGCTAAAATCGTATTTTTATCTCTAAATTCATCGATGAAATTCATTAAGACCTAGATCTCCTTCATCTGCTGAAATTTCGCCATTTTGCATTTTTGAAACGATTTCTTGGTAAGTTTTAATGCTTTCTTTGGCAAAATCTTTGTCGATCTTTTCCATGGCAACGCCTACATGTATAAGCACAAAATCACCTATTTCACAAGCTTCTGGGACAAGATCAAGGCTTACTTTTCTTTTTACGCCCAAGGTTTCAACTAAGGCATTGTTAAACTCATCAATTTCTAGAATTTTAGAAGGGATTGAAAGACACATTAATTCATCTCCTTTTTAAGCTTCAAATACTCAAACCAAGTGTTTAAATTTGTGCCATTTTTTGCATCAAGAACCAAAAAATCTGCTTTTGGATTAAGCTTCTTGCACTCAGCCTTAGCCTTTTGTATATCAAAGTCAAACAAAGGTGCTAAATCAGCCTTTGAAATGATCACCAAATCAGCCTTTTTAAACATCACAGGATATTTTGCCGGCTTATCATCGCCTTCTGTTACGCTAAGTAGCACGACATTTAAATGCTCGCCCAAATCATAGCTTGCAGGACAAACCAAATTCCCCACATTTTCAATAAACAAAAAATCACTATCCTTTAAATCCAAATGATGCAAAGCCTTATGCACCATGAAAGCATCTAAATGACAGCTTTGCCCTGTGGTGATTTGAAAGGCTTTTGCACCTGCTTTTTGCACTCTTAAAGCGTCATTTTCAGTTTCTAAATCGCCCTCAATCACCGCAAATTTAAACTCATCTTTTAAGGCTTTTATGGTGCTTTCTAAAAGCGTGGTTTTGCCACTTCCTGGTGAACTCATGAGGTTGATACAAAGCACGCCAGCTTCATCAAAATGAGCCTTATTGTGCCAAGCCTCCTCGTCGTTTTTACTTAAAATTTTACTGATCACTTCAACGCTTTTGCTTTCATTTAAGATAGGGTGATCATGTGTGTGTTCGTGAGAATGTTCATGCGAATTTAGGGAACAACCGCAATCTTTACACATCTTAGCTCCTTTATTTTTGGATACATTGTAACTTTAAAATGATTAAAAACAACTTTATAAACTTGAGGCAATAAGCTCAAGCGGGCTTTTAAACACGGCCTTTGTGCCATTTTGCTCTAAGGCATTTGAAATTTGCATTCTACAAGCTGAACATTCAGCACTCACAACGCTTGCCTTAGTTTTTTCTATATCTTTTGCCTTTAAAAGCCCTACTTTCAAGGACTTTTCGTAATTTTCAAGCTGCATACTCACGCCACCAAAGCCACAGCAAGTATTTTGCTCGCTAAGCTCTATTAGTTTGAAATTCGCATTTAAAAGGGCACGCGGTTCTTTAAAAACGCCTTGCATTTTTCGTGCATGACAAGGATCATGATAAGTGATCAAAAGCTCATTTTTATCCCTTTTTTCAAGCAGTTCTTTAAGCGGGGTAAAATCATGAAAATACTTTGTCGCAAGATAAATTTTACTCGCTACTTTCTTGGCTCTTTTTGCCCAAAGCTCATCTTTTTGAAGCTTGAAAAAATGCTCATAATCAACATTTAACATCGCCGAACAAGTAGCCTCAGGCACGATAATAGCTTCTAAATTTTCAAGCTTTTTTTCAAAATACGCGATATTTTTCTTAGCCAAATCCTCAACCCTCTTAAAATCGCCCGTAAAATACTGAGGCGCTCCACAACAAACCTGATCCTTCATCAAATCCACATTAAGCCTTAGCTCTTTTGCGATCTTAAGCACCGCTTTTGCCGTGTCTGTGTAAGAATAATTTGACAAACAGCCCACAAAAAAGCCTATACTTTTACTTCCGCCATTGTCGATAAATTCAGGATTTTCACTCAAAAAGCTTTTTTTGCTAAGGCTTGCTAAAAATCTTCCCTTTTTGATCAAAGGTAGGGAAAATTTCGCTCTCATGCCTGAATTTTGATTTTCTTGATCTTGAATTTTAAAAGCACAGCTTTGAAAAACAAAGCCTAAACGAGCGATAAAATCAAGCACCTTTCGCTTGCTTAAAAGGTAAAAAGCAAGCCTTTTATACCATGCAATGCCAAATTTATGAGCAATTTCAAAACGAACAGCCTCGATCGCACTATCAACTCTAATATGAGAAGGACAAGCCTCAACGCAGTTTGTGCATAAAAAACAGGATTCAAAAATCTTTTTAGCGTTTTGATCAAGGCTTAGTTCGTGGCTATTTACGGCTGAGATTAGATCCAAAAAACCGCGTGGGCTAGTTGTTTCATCAGCATTAATCTTATGTATAGTGCAATTTGGAATGCACTTGCCACATTTAACACAGCTTTCATAAAATTTGCTTGTATCTAGGAGCATTTCACACCGTTTTAGAAAAGACTTTCTTATCTTCGCTGATATTTTTAAGATAAGCATCAAAGCACATAGCGATATTTCTTATCAGCAAAACGCCTGTTTCATTCACTTTTATATGCTTTTCATCTAAACTTAAAAAATCCTTATACTCATCTAAAGCCACCAAATCTTGCTTAAAATACTCTTTGAAACTAATCTTAAATTCATCTTCTATCTTTTTTATATCTAAGGCAAAATTTGCCATCAAGTCCATAATGACAGCTTTTCTGATCCTATCATCTTCGCTTAGCAAAACACCTCTTTCAAAAGGCAAATGCCCCTCATCAATCATTTTTTCATAGCTTGGCATATCCTTGAAATTTTGCGCATAATGAGCTTGCCCCTCGCCTATGCTCGTAAGCCCTACTCCTATCAAATCCGCTCCACCTTTAGTGGTATAACCTTGAAAATTTCTATGCAAAGTCCCATTTTCAAGTGCTTTAAAAAGCTCGTCCTCAGGCTTTGCAAAATGATCCATACCTATCATTTTATAGCCATTTTCAGTCAAAAACTGCTCGCAAAACTCTAAAATTTGAAGCTTCACATCAGGGCTTGGCAGGGTGGTTTCATCAAATTTACGCATGTTTTTTTTAAGCCAAGGAACATGAGCGTAATTAAAAATCGCAAAGCGATCAGGATTTATAAGCAAAGCCTTTTGTAAGGTGTTTTTAAAGCTTTCAAGACTTTGAAAAGGAAGTCCATAAATAAGATCCATATTTACAGAGTTTATCCCTCTTTGACGCACCATTTTAACGGCATTTTGCGTAAGCTCAAAGGGCTGAATTCTATGAATTTCTTTTTGCACCTTTTCATCAAAATCTTGCACCCCAAAGCTAATGCGGTTAAAACCCTGCCTTGTCAAAACTTCAGCTTGTTCCTCGTTTAAAAAACGCGGATCGATCTCGCAACTTATCTCAGCTTCCTTATCAAAATTTACAAAAATACTTTTAATCTTTAAAATCAAGCTTTCAAGCTGTTTAGCACTGAAAAAAGTAGGCGTTCCGCCACCAAAATGCATTTGAACGACTTTTCTTTGCGTATTTGTCTTATCTTTTAAAAGCTCAAGTTCTTTAAAAATATAGCCCAAATAACGCTCTTTGCTTTCTTCTTTTGCCGTATAAATCACATTGCAACCACAAAAATAACAAGCCGAGCGACAAAAAGGCAAATGAAAATAAAGCGATAAATCCTGAGTTTGCTCTCTTAAAATTTCAAGATATTTTTCATAGCTAAATTTATAGCTAAACTCCACAGCCGTAGGATATGAGGTGTATCTTGGACCTGCTTTGGAGTATTTTACAAAGGCTTTGTAATCTCTCATTGCACGACCTTAGCCAAACTTTGCATATCCATAAACAAATTTGGGTGCTGTTCTTTGATCTTTGAAATGAGCTGCTCAAGATTGATATTAACCTCTACAAGTCCTTGTTTTGCTTGCTTTTTGATCTCGTCCATAGCCACAACCCAAACATCGTTAAAATCAATAGGAATTTGCTGATAAATAGCCTTTTCAAGCTTAAGTTCAAAATTTTCTTTTTGTAAATCTTTCAAGCCCTCGAGCATATTTTTAAGACTTTGAAGAGAAATCATCGTGTGGATTTTATCTTCTTCATCAACGACGAACCAAGGCTCAGGAGCTTGCCAATGTCCGCTTTTTAAGCTTAAAGTTTTTTCATTTTCGTTGTTTGTTTTAGTGATTTCTAGCACGGTTTGATCGGCTTTTTTGATACCTAAACTTTTTCTAAATTTATCGATTTTTTCAAGACAGGAGTCTTTTTTTTCAAGCTCTTTCATCAATTTTCCTTAAAAATAATCTTTCATTTTATCAATTTTTGCCTTAAAATTTAAGCTTATTTTACTAATAAAAAGATAATTTTTAGCTATAATCTCAAAAATATTTTCATTTCAAGGTTAAGAATGACTCAGGCAAAAAAAACTCAAGTAAATAATGAAGAAAAGCTCAGTAAAGTCCTAAAAGGTATAGCCTTGGCTTTGTTTTTTCAAATCATTACCCTTCTTATATCATTTTTTTATCTTCATGCCTCATTTAAGGTGTCTGTTTTGTTAAGTATAGTAGCCTTTTTGGTTACTCTTTGGACTAACAAAGCCTTGCCTATTGGCGTAGTTTCACTTTTACCTATCATCTTGTTTCCTAGTTTTGGTATCCTAGATACACATAGTGCAACGGCAAATTATGCTAATCCTATTTTGTTTTTATTTTTAGGTGGCTTTATGATCGCAGCTGCAACTGAAAAAATAGGACTTCACAAAGTTATAGCCAAAACTTTTTTGGATAAATTTCCTAAGACTCCAAAGGGCGTGATCTCAGCACTTGCACTAGCTTGCGTTCTTTTAGGGTCAGCTCTTTCAAACTCAACAGTAGCCTTGCTTTTACTTCCTGTTGCTATGAGCATTAGCGAAGATCCTTTTTTAAGGACCCGTTTTTTGCTTGCTATCGCCTTTGCAGCAAGTATTAGTGGGATTACAACGCCCATTGGTAGCCCTCCAAATTTGATCTATCTTGGCTTTTTAGAATCAAGTGGGCTTGAAAGCATAGGCTTTGCTACTTGGATTTTTATGATGCTACCTTTAACCCTACTCATGCTTGTAGCTATGGTTAAGATCCTTTCTCGCAATACCAAGGACATGCAACTTGACTTAAGAGCTTTTGAAGATGTAAAAATCAACAAAAAACACAAAAGAATGCTTTTTTTCTTACTTGCTCTACTTGTTGTGCTTTTTTTAAATTCGCCAATTAAACCCCTGTATAATGGCTTAGGACTTAATGAAAATTTGATCTTGCTTTCCTTTGGCTTAATGATGTTTTTACCTAAGATAGGCTTTTTGACTTGGAATGATTCAAAGTCTATTCCTTACGAGCTGATCTTCTTGTTTGGTGCTAGCTTTTGCATAGCCACTGCCTTTTCTCAAAGTGAGCTTGGTGGGGCTTTTGAAGAATTTTTCCTACTTTTTAAAGATACCCCTTTTATATTTTTTATACTTTTTGCTTGTTTTTGGGCTATCATCTTAACAAGTTTTTTATCAACAACGGCTCTTATTGCCATCATTTTACCTATCATCAATGTCGCAACAGGCGGTTTTTTAACAGAAGAACAAAGGGTTTTATCTATGCTTGTGATGACAATATGTGCAAGTTTTTCTTTCATCGTGCCAATTTCCACACCGCCAAATGCCCTAGTTTTTGCACAGGGTGGAATTAGTGCTTGGGACATGGCTAAGTATGGCTTTTTGCTCGCTCTTGCTGGGGTATTTTTTGTAGCGATTTTTGCTCTTGTGTATTGGAGATGGTTTATTTAGAATTTAGTCTCTAAGAGACTAAATTCCTCTAAATTTATCCAAAAAGCACAAAACAGCCTTTACCACATGCAAGCGGTTTGTTGCCTCGGTAAAAATCACCTCGCTATGTGCTTCAAAGACTTCTTCGCTTACCTCATAGCCTCTGTAAGCTGGCAAGCAGTGTAAGAAAATCGCCCCCTCATTTGCCACGCTCATAGCCTTGTTATCTACGATAAAACCCTCAAAATCCTTAAGTTTTTGTACCTTTTTAGCTTCCTCGCCCATAGAAATCCAAGTATCAGTAATCACCACATCTTTTCCCTTTAAAGCCTCAAATTTATCGTGAGTGATAAGAATTTTTGCCCCACTTTTTTTAGCTTCATTTTTGGCAAATTCTAAAATTTCGGCATTGATAGCATAGTTTTGCGGGATAGCAAGAGCGATTTCAAAACCAAGTATAGAAGCAGCAATGAGCCATGAATTTGCCATGTTATTAGCATCGCCGATAAAGGCTACTTTGCCCTGTTTATTAAACTCTTTTATGGTGAGCAAATCTCCAAGCACTTGAGTTGGGTGGTAAAGATCACTTAAACCATTGATAATAGGAGCTTTAGAATACCTTGCAAACTCTAGCAAGCTCTCATGAGAATTTACCCTCAGCATAACAAAATCCACCATAGACCCGATCACTCTAGCCGTGTCCTTGATAGGCTCGCCGCGGCTTATTTGCAAGTCATTTGAGCTTAAAAACAAAGACCTTCCGCCAAGCTCCTTAATGCCAAGCTCAAAAGCCATTCTCGTGCGTGTGGAGTTTTTTTCAAAAATCATCGCCAAACTCTTATCCACCAGCAGTTTTTTAGGCTCTTTTTTAATAGAGCTAGCAAAATTTATAAGCTCTAAAATTTCTTCTTTGCTAAAATCCCTTAAAGTCAAAAAATGTCTCATCAATCTTTCCTTAAATTTTTATTTTTATGCTCTTTAATTACCCTACGCACATCGATAAATACGAACTTGAGCAACCCCCCCCCCCCAAGCGTTATTACAAGCTTTTATGAGGGCAGATCCAAGCTTATAGCTTAAATGCTCTTTAAATTTCAAAGCCTCTTTATAATCTTTAAATTCTTCAAGCCTTAAAGGCTGCGGGATAAGACCTTGTTTGATATTGATTTCTTGGACTTTGGCTTCAAATTTATGTTCTTTTGAAATTTGATACAAGATAAAAGGTAGCTTAAAATAGCCTTTCAAAGACTTTGAATTGCTTATCATCGCACTGCCTAGCTTATATGAAAGCTGGTTTTTCACTCTTAAAACTGCTCCATTTATTTTAGCTGGCTCTTTTATCGCTGGCTTAGCTGCTGGCTTTGGCTTAAGCATTTCGAATTTAAGCTCTTTAAAAGGCGTTTTGCTCTCATCTTTGTAAAGCTCGCACTTGCTTATATCACTATCTTCAAACAAGGCAAAGCGGTTTTTATGCGTGTTGTTGTAGATATAATCATACACAAACTCAAGCTTTTCATAAGCACTTTCAAGCTCATCTAAACGCTTATCAAGCAAGCTTGGATTTAAAAATTTATCCTTTTCGAAGTCAAATTTAAAGTCATCTTTATGCATAGATGAAAACTGAGCTGTTTTATCCTTATCCCACCTTTGGGCAATAGGATCTTCTCTACTCCAAAAAATATCTTTTTTAAGATAGCGACTAGGATTTCCAGCATAAATAGCATTTGAAAATTTCAATCCAGCGTTAATACTTTTCGCACCCAAAACACTGCCACTTCCAACCAAACTTCCCTTTAAAACTCCTACTTCTTGAGCTATCCAAACATGATCTCCTACAAAAATGCTTTTACTATGATTTATGCGTTTATAAGAATTCTCATCAAAAATCAAATGATGATCACATGTTAATAGCCAAATACTCCAAGAAAACATACAATCATCGCCTATGATAATACTTTTTCCTTCACAAGCTCTATAAGTTACACCATTTGTAGTGCTATTACACCCAACATAACAAAGCCCATTGGTTATGATACTAAAAGAACCATTGCTCCAGCCTCCACCGGCATGAAAAAGCAAGCCATTATCGCCATAAAAAGTAACATTAACATTAGTGCTAACGCCAGCAAGAAAAAGAATGTTGTTTTTACCCTTAAAATCAAATTTAAGATTTCTTTGCAAGCTTAAATCGCCGTAAATTTTATTGTTATTTGAGTCTGTGAGAACTTGCATTCTAATCCCTTGCTTTTAACATTCTAGCCAGCTCTTTAGCATGATAAGTGATGATGAGTTTAGCACCAGCTCTTTTAAAGGCTATCATCGTTTCAAAAAGCACCTTTTCATAATCAATCACCCCAAGCTTAGCCCCAGCTTTTAAAAGTGCGTATTCGCCGCTTACATTATAAACGCAAATTGGCAAAAGCGTGTTTTGACTAAGCTCTTTGACCACATCAAGATAAGCAAGTGCTGGTTTTATCATCAAAATATCAGCTCCTTGAACCTCATCTTCGAGGCTTTCAGCTAAGGCTTCTTTGCCGTTAGCAAAGTCCATTTGATAGCTCTTTCTATCTCCATAACTAGGGGTTGAATCAGCCACTTCCCTAAAAGGACCATAATAACTTGAAGCAAATTTAGTCGAATACGCCATGATAGGCAAATTTTCAAAGCCATTTTCATCTAAAGCCGTGCGAAGCGTGCTTATAATGCCGTCCATCATGCCACTTGGTGCTATCATATCAACCCCGGCTCTTGCATGAACTAAGGCTTGTTTGGCTGAAATTTCAAGCGTAGCGTCATTATCCACCTCCTTAGTGCAAGGATTTATAATGCCACAATGCCCATGATCTGTGTATTCACAAAAGCAAAGATCGCTGATGATAAAAAGTTGTGGAAATTTAGCTTTGATTTGTTTGATAGTGCTTGCGATAAGCCCCTCATCATCGAGTGCATCACTTCCTATGCTATCCTTTTTATCCTCGCTCACAACGCCAAATAAAATGATCGCTTTAATGCCAAGCTCTAAAAGCTCTTCGCACTCTTTTAAAAGCTCATCAAGGCTTAGTTGAAAGACGCCGGGCATGGAGCTTATCTCATTTCTTACGCCCTTGCCAGCCACCACAAAAAGCGGATAGATCAAATCTTGTGTGCTTAGGGAGTTTTCCCTTACCATAGCCCTTAAATTCGTATTTAATCTCAATCTTCTAAATCTTTTAAACATCATTAGTCCTTTTTGTGTAAAATTGCGATTTTAACATAAATTTAATAAGAAAGAGTTTTGAATGCAGGTAAAAATTTCAAATATCGCAAATTTACCAAGTCTTTGGGGGGATTTTAAAATCCAAGCTTTTAAGGAGGGAGAGAAAGAACATTTATGCATATTTAAAGGAGAAATTAAAGACACTTTGAATTTAAGAATTCACTCAGAATGTCTAACAGGCGATGCTTTGGGAAGCTTGAAATGCGATTGTGGACCCCAACTTCAATATGCGTTAAAATATATCAGCGAACATGGCGGAATGGTGATTTATCTAAGACAAGAGGGGCGTAATATCGGGCTTTTTAACAAGGTTAATGCCTATGCTTTGCAAGACAGCGGACTTGATACTATAGAAGCAAATTTAAAGCTTGGTTTTAAGGCAGATGAACGCACTTATGAAGTGGTGGAATTTATCTTAAAGCACTTTAATATCAAAAAGATCAATTTACTTACCAATAACCCTATAAAACTAAACACGCTTACTGATATCGAGGTGCTTGAAAGATTGCCCATTATCATCAAGGCTAATTCTCACAATGAGGGCTATTTAAAAGTAAAACAAAAGCAAATGGGGCATTTGCTGTAAAATTTGAGATAAAATGCGGGATTTAAAAACAAAACTTAAATTAAATTTAAATTTTACAAAAGATTTAAGCGAGGATAAATTTGATGAACTTTGCGATAAAATAGAGCTTTATAAGCAGATTTTTCAAGATTTTAACAAGGTGCATAATTTATCAAATTTTAAGGATTTAAACGCTCAGATTATTGATTCTTTAAAAATACTTGATTTTAAGGATTTTAAAAATGCTAGGATAATCTGTGATATAGGAAGTGGGGCAGGATTTCCGGCTGTTTTTTTAGCCCTTGTTTTAAAGGCAGAGTTTTATCTTTTTGAGCCAAATCCCAAAAAATCCGCCTTTTTAAGAAGCGTTAAAATCACTTGCAAAATGCCAAATTTAAATATCATCAAAGAAAAGGTGCAACATTTCAAGGCTGATTTTAAGGCTGATATCATCACTTCAAGGGCTTTGATGAGCATTTTAAACCTGCTTGAAATTTGCAAAAACTTAGAAAACGAAAATACCAAATTTGTGCTTTTTAAAGGCTCAAATTTAAAAAACGAGCTTCAAGAAGCAAGCAAACTCATCAAAACGAGTGAAATTTTTGAACAAGATCTTAGGAAATACTGCGTTTTAAAAACAAATATTTGTTAAAATAATAAAAAAAAATAAGGGTTTGTGATGCTCATTTTTGGACATAGCTTAGGTGCTTCTTATGAGTTTAAAAAATTTAAAGGTGTATTTGAAAGTTCTAGTATCAACTGCTTTTTTTATGATGAAAGCTTGATAAAAAAGGCTTTAAAAGAAGAAATCCCATACGCTGTTTTTGCTAAAAACACCGATGAGGTGCTATTTAGCAATGCTTTTAATGCTAAATTTATACTCATAAGTGATAAAAATTTAGCAAAAAAAGCTAGCAAAATGGCTGAATACTATCTTTTTGATAGCAAAATTTTACTCCTTGTTGATACGCTTCATAAGCTTGAAAAAGCCTATAAACTTGGGGTTGATGGCGTGCTTTTAAAATCCTTTATCAAGGAGTAATTTCATTTTCATTTTTGTTTAAATTTCTTGTCAAAAACATTGTGATGTATACAGCAAACATTGCTATAACCGTGCCTGTTAAAAAGGCATACTGATCTTGTTTAAGCATGATAAATAAACACACATATAAAAGCGTTAAAACACTAAAGATGATACCTGCAAAGATTTTATTCCCCATAATGCTGAAAGTATAAAAAGAAACAGGGATAATAACGCTAAGACTTGAGATGAAATAAGCAAGATTAAAACCTATATGTTCGCTAAAAGCTAATAAACAAAGATAAAATACAGCCAAACTCACACAAACAACAGCATACTGAATCAAAGCAACACTTTTCTTTCCTACAAACTCACACAAAAATAAAGCAAGTAAACTTAAACCGACAAAGAAATAACCATATTTAAGCATTCTTTCTATAAGCCTGTATTCGCTCACTCCTCCATAAATTTCCATTTGTACAGGCGAAATTTCAAAATCTTTCAAGCAAGATATAAAATCACTATGTAAATAATCATCATCAAGACAATTTATAGTAGTATTTTTAGGAAACTTCCCCTTATAAAAAGCCTTAAATTTGCCCTGATCTTGTTCATAATTTTGTGGCAATACCCCACCAAATGATAAGTTCTTAGAATTCGATGAAAGGTTTATTTCCCAATCTTTAGCCAGCATATAAATTTCAAAAAGCTCGCTTCCTTTTAGCTCAAAACTTGCTTGAATATCTGTAATAAAAGGTTTTTTTATATTTTCTTGAGCGATATTAAAAAGTAATTTATGATCAAAAATTTCTTCTTTTAAATTTAAAGTCTTTGATTCAAATTTTTTAACAAAGTCTGTAAATCCATAACGAGTATAAAGCACAAAAGAAAGACTTTTTACATAAAGATTTTCGTTTGTTTCTAAAATCTCAGCAAGTTCATTGAAATCAAAACTTGCATTTAAATCTACTAAAGCCTTATAAATAGGAAGTTTAAAAATACCCTTTTCACGATCAAGCACATTAAAATCAAGACCAAGCTCAGCAAATTTTGATTGAAAATAAATACGGCTTTGTTTTTTCTCTTTGATATCATAAAGTTCTGCTTTTAAAAAGGGGATAATAAGCTCATTTTGAGTACCCCAATCAGCACTCACACTCTTGGCATTCTGTGCATTAATAATCCTCTCATCAAGAATACTTATTTTAAAAATCGAAAGGAAAAAAACAAAAATAAGAGAAAAAATAAAAAGATAAAAAGCTTTTGTATTATAAGATTTCATTTTTAAATCTCTTTTGTATTATTCATTTCTCAAGGCATCAAGTACATCAACTTGAGTGGCTTTTTTGGCTGGATAATAAGAGCTAAAAGCCACGATCAAACTTGCTCCAACCAAGGTGAGTAAAAAATCGCTCAAAGAAAGATCTAAAGGCAATTTACTTGAGCCATAAACATCAGCAGGAAGCTCGATAATGTCAAAATTCCCAAGCACCCACATCGTTAAAAAAGCAAGGATCACACCAGCTATCATTCCACCACCGCCTATGAGTGTTCCAAGTGTAAAAAAGCTTTTTTTAACCTCGGCTTTACTTGCTCCAAGTGCGAGCAATAAGGCTATTTCGCTACGGCGGTTCATCACTATCATGAGCAAAGAGCTTACTATATTTAAACTAGCAACCAAAATAATAAGCATTAAAACAATAAACAATGCCCTTTTTTCAAGCTCTAAAGCCGAAAATAAATTCGCATTTTGTTCCCACCAGCCAAAAACGGAAAAACTTTCCCCTAAAAAGGCTTTGATCTTTGGTAAATCAGCCATAGCGTCCTTGCTAAAAACATGAACTCCATCATAAATTTCAGGATAATTCAAAACCTTTCTTAAAGCCTTAATATCTGCATACATATAAGCCTTATCATAAAGCAAAAGCCCTGAGCGAAAACTTGCCTTTACATCAAATCTTTTTGTTTGAGGAATGAGAGCTAAGCCACTTGGATTTAAATTTGAAAAGATAATGGGAAGCTTATCGTTGAAATTGAGCCTAAATTCCTCCTTTAAACCCTGTCCTATGAGTATATCAAAGTCGCTTAAATTCCTATCTTTTAGAGCCTCTTTTACAACCTCATTGATCTTTTTTTCTTCTTCAAAATGAACGCCAAATAAAAGCCCACCCTCAAAGCCATTATCGCCCTTTGCGATCACTTGAGTACTAATATAAGGACTAAAATGTAAATTTGGAAATTCCTGTCTTAAATACCAAATCAAATGATCATCGATATTTGAATAAAATTTAGGCATTATAGTTAAAGGATAATTCATAACAAAAAATCTTTGTTTAAAATCCTTATCAAAACCATTCATAATCGCCATAGCCACAAGCAAGACGCAAAGCCCTATACAAACGCCAAAAAAGGCTAAGAGCATAGAAAGCATGATAAAGGGTTGATCCTTATCAAAACGCAGATATTTAAAAAGTAAGTAGCCAACAAGGCTTTTTTGCTTTGCTTCTTTCAAACTAAAAGCCTTGTTGAGATATTTTTATAAAAACATTGTTTTAAAATTTCTTCACAAAAATTAGTTTTTTTACTCACTTTCAAGCTAAAATTCCTTGCTTTGGACCACTTTTGCCATGACATTCTTTAAATTTCTTTCCACTTCCGCAAGGACAAGGCGAATTTCTTGGCACTTTTTTAAACTCGCTTTGACCCGGATTATCCTCATTTGCACCCATTTCAACAGATTTTTGCAAAAGCTCTTTATTTTGCTTTTCTGCTTCATTTTCAAGCTCATCACTTCTTTTTAAAACCACTCTAAAAAGCACTTTCACGCTGTCAAATTTAATGCGTTCAACAAGCTCTAGGAAAAGATTGTAACTTTCTTTTTTGTATTCAACTAAAGGATCTTTTTGATTGTATCCGCGAAGTCCTATGCCTGTTTTTAAAATATCCATTTGATATAAATGCTCGCGCCAAGCATTATCAAGCATTTGAAGATACAATATGCGTTCTATCTTTGCTAGCTCATTTTCATCAATACCTTGCATTTTAAACTCATAAGCCTTTTGTAAACGCTCACTCAAGCTTTCTTGAATTTGCTCCAAACCCATATTTTCGAGTTCTTTAAGATCAAGCTCTAAGCCAAGATCGTTTAAAAGCTCATTTTTAAGCTTATTAGCATCATAGCCTTGCTCGTCAAAAACAGAACCTAAAATGAAATTTGCATACTCGCCGATATTTTGAGCTATCTTAGCCTTAATGTCGTATTCATCATCTAAAAGCTCATTTCTATAACGATAAATAGTCTTTCTTTGCTCATTTGCCACATCATCATACTCAAGCAAATGCTTACGACTTTCAAAATGAAGGCTTTCAACCTTTTTTTGCGCATTTTCAACAGCCCTTGTAACTATGCGGCTTTCTATGCTCTCACCCTCCTTTATGCCAAGCCTTTCCATAATGCTTTTTATCCTATCGCCTCCAAAAATTCGCAAAAGATTATCCTCAAGACTTAGATAAAAACGGCTCATTCCAGGATCTCCTTGACGCCCAGCTCGCCCTCTTAATTGATTGTCTATTCTTCTGCTTTCATGCCTTTCAGTGCCTATTATATAAAGTCCTCCAAGCTCACGCACCTCATCATCTATTTTTATATCCACCCCACGCCCTGCCATATTTGTAGCTATGGTAACGGCTGATTTTTTGCCAGCATCAGCGATGATTAAGGCTTCTTGTTCGTGATTTTTAGCATTTAGCACATGATGAGGGATCTTTTCTTTTACAAGCATATTGTGAAAAACCTCGCTTCTTTCTATGCTAGCAGTTCCTACCAAAACAGGCTGACCCTTAGCATTTGCCCTTTTAATCTCCTCAATGACAGCCTTAAATTTCTCATTTTGACTCTTATAAATCAAATCGTCCTTATCCAGCCTTTTTACAGGGATATTGGTCGGAATTGAGATCACATCAAGGCTATAAATTTGAGAAAACTCAGCAGCCTCTGTTTGGGCTGTGCCTGTCATTCCGGCTAGTTTTTCATACATTCTAAAATAATTTTGAAAGCTTATATCAGCTAGGGTCTGGCTTTCTTCTTGAATTTTCACTCCCTCCTTAGCCTCTAAAGCCTGATGAAGCCCCTCACTAAAGCGTCTGCCCTCGCTCAAACGCCCTGTAAACTCATCAACGATAATAACTTCTTTATTACGCACCACATAATGCACATCTTTTTCAAAAAGATTGTGAGCCTTTAGGGCTTGATCAAGCTGATGAGCTAAGATAGCATTATCAAGGCTGTATAAATTTTCCACTCCAAAAAGCTCTTCAGCCTTTGAAATTCCAGCTTCTGTTATGAGTATGGAGCGGTTTTTCTCATCAACAACAAAGTCCCCACTAGGCTTTTGAGGCGGCAAAAGAGCCTCTCCTCTTTGCATCTTTTTAGCCACCTCATTTGCCCTTATGTAGCCATCTAGGGTGCGATTTGTGGGACCGCTTATGATTAAAGGCGTTCTTGCCTCATCTATTAAGATACTATCAACCTCATCAACGATGACAAAATGATGTCCTCTTTGCACCTTTTCAGCCTTTGAAAATTTCATATTATCACGCAAATAATCAAAGCCAAATTCATTGTTTGTGCCGTAAGTGATGTCGCATTCATAGGCTTTTTTGTGATCCTCATCTGAATTTGAACTTGAAAGCACCACACCTACACTAAGGCCTAAAAAATTATAAATTGCTCCCATTTCGCTGGCATCTCTTTTGGCTAAATAATCATTCACAGTTACTACATGAACGCCCTTGCCGCTCATTGCATTTAAAACCACAGGCAAGCTTGCTACAAGGGTCTTTCCCTCCCCTGTTTTCATCTCAGCTATCTTGCCCTCGTGCAAGACCATGCCGCCTATTAATTGCACATCAAAATGTCTCATATTTAAAACTCTTTTTGAAACCTCACGAACTATAGCAAAGACCTCATTTAAGAGCTTATCAAGGCTTACGCTCTCTTTAAGATGTCTTTGTTTAAGGCTTTCAAACTCAGCTCTTAAAGCCTCATCGCTTAAATTTTGATACTTGCTTTCAAGAGAATTGATCTCATTTACTCTTGAAAAGTATTTTTTAACCTCTCTATCATTTTTTGTACCAAATAAAGCTTTGATAATCTTTAGCATAATTTATCCTTTAAATTTACAAAGTGAAATTATAGCTTGTATTTGTTTAAAAATAAATCAATAATATAAATTTTTCAAAACCATGATTTAAATCTTTGATTACACACAAGCAAAGAATTTAAGTTATAATCAAAAATGAAATCGAAATTTGGAGAAGATGATGAAATTCTTAGGATTTTTACTATTTTTTTGCGTAAGTTTGTGGGGTTTTGAGGCAGATTATAAGAGCTTTAGCAGTGATTTTACACAAATTGTAAGCAACAAAAACTCAAAGATTAGCTATAAAGGAAAGCTCATCATCACGCAAAATAAAGCATTTTGGAGCTATGAAGAGCCTACTCAAAAACAAATTTATATCAAAAATCAAAATATCACGATAGTTGAGCCTGATTTAGAACAAGTTATACTCACAAAGCTTGAAAAAGTGCCAAATTTAACGCAAATTTTTAAAAATGCAAAACAAAACAAACAAGGACTTTATGAGGCAAATTATGAGGGTGTAAGATATATTGTAAAACTTGAAAATGATGAAGTGCAAAGCATTTCTTATCAAGATGATTTGGAAAATGAAGTGAGCATAATCCTTAGCAAGCAAAAAAGAAATTTCGCAGTTGATGAAAATATTTTTGAAGCAAAATATCCTAAAAGCTATGATATATTACGCTAATTACTTGATCTTCATTCTGTGATTTAATGCTCTATGCAAGGAGATAAAATCCACATTTTCTAAATGCACCCCACTTGGAATTCCTTGTGCGATCTTGCTGAAATTAAGATCAAGATCTTTAAGCTTATCTTCTATAAAAAAAATGATAGCATCTGAATTTATAGAGTGCGTAAAAGCAAAGATAAGCTCTTTGCACTTAAATTCTTTTATAAGATCTTTTAGCTTTTGAATTTTTTCTTCATTCAAATCATCAAAAACAAAATACCCTCCATCAAAACTGCCACTTTCTTCTATGATCAAAATATCCTTAGGGCTTTCAACCACACATATAAGTTCTTTGTTTCTTTGACTATCAGCACAAATGTCGCAAAGTTCATTTTCGCTTAAATTTCCACACTTTACGCAAGGCTTGATAAAACGGATAGCATTTTCTATATCATGAGCAAGTTTCATGCCCAAAAAATGATCACTCATACACACAAAATACGCCAAACGCACCGCTGTTTTCTTGCCTATGGTCGGCAAAGAAGTAAAGCTTTGAACAAGCTCATTAAATTTTTCAAGCCCCTTGTTTGCCATCTTTATCCTCTTTAATCTTAAATATACTAAAATAATGATAACCCTCTTTATAATCATAAGCTAAACTAAAATTATGCATTCTGCAAATACTCTCAACGATATAAAGTCCAAGCCCCATGCCCTCAACTCCTGTATTTTTATCTCTCACAAAGGCTTTGATATACTCTTTAAAGTCCATTTCTAAGGCATTTCCCTTATTTTTGATGATGATTTGATCTTGAAAGATCTCAATGAAGCATTGATGATCGTTTGAATGCTTGATCGCATTATCGATCAAATTTTTGAGCATAAGAGCAAAGACCTCAAGATCAACCTCAAAATAAAAATCCTCTTTCATGTCGATCTTGACCTTTTCTTTAAAATTATCAAGCATTAAAAAATTTTCAACCTGTTGTAAAATTTGTGAAATTTTATACGAATGCACATCAAGATAGTAATTTCTTGAGAACAAACTTTCTATCCTCGCAGCCTCATTGATCAGCAAATTTAGCCTTTCAAATACACTAATAAGGCGTGATTTTTGCTTTTCTTCTTTGATCATCTCAGCAATGATCCTACCCTTACCAATAGGCGTTTTTAGCTCGTGCATAATGCTTCTTAAAAAAAGCTGTCTTGACTCGACTAGTTCGTGATTTTTCCTCATGGATTTTTCAAACTCAAAGGCTATTTTACCGATTTCATCGTTATTGTAGCCCTGAGCTATAAATTTTTGATTATACGCTGCTGCTGCAACTTCTTCTCTAAGTCTTTCTAAGGGAGTAAGTGAATTGATGATAGAAAAATACAAAAAGACCACCAAACCCAAAGAGATCAAAAACCCTAAGAAAATAAACTCAAAGGTTGAATCTTTTCTGTCTATTTGCATCATATACTCATGATCTTTAGTTTTTGCTTCTAAAAAAAATCTATCTCCATAAGCATAAAAGGTAAATTCCTCTATGCCTGATTTGATATCAAAGAGTTTTTTACCATTGACTCTAATAAGATCAGAAAAAGCTACACTTTTCACATAAGAAAAATCATTGCCAAGTAAAATTTGAGATAAACTTGAATTTGGTTTAGAAATGTATTGATTAATCAAAGATTTAGTGATTTCTTGATAATTGGCATCCCTTTCTTGAAAATGGTTTTGAGTTGTTAAGATCAAGGATATAACAAAGCAAGCACAACTTAAGATAAAAACAATAAAAAAAAGCCAATTAATCTTTGTTTTAATATCACGAGCTTTCATCCTATCAGTTTATACCCTATACCTCGAACTGAAAAAATATGCTTTGGACTCTTAGAATTATCTCCTATCTTAAGTCTTAAACGCCCAATAATCACATCAAGACTTTTAGAATCTTTATCTTTCAAACTTTTGCAATTTTTCACAAGCTCTTCTCTTGAAACTGAAAATCCATGCTGACGGATAAGATGATTTAAAATTTCATATTCTGCTGGAGTAAGCGTTAAAACCTGCTCATTATAACTGATCTCATGTCTTCTTTCATCGATAGAAAAAGCCGAACTTAAATTTGTGATCATATGGCTTTCATGACCTTTTTTATAGCGACGATGCAAGCTCATAATCCTTGCATACATTTCCTTAGGATCATAAGGCTTAGGTAAATAATCATCTGCTCCTATTTGAAGTCCTATAACCTTATCACTAAGATCGCCTCTTGCTGAAGAAATGATGATAGGTACATCACTTTTTTGACGAATTTCACGGCAAATTTCAAGCCCATCAACCTTAGATAAAGTTAGATCAAGAATCAAACAATCATAATCCTCAAATCTTAAATTTAACACCTCGCAAGGATCTTCAAAATTACTCACTTTGACATTAAACTGAGCTAAATACTCGGTTAAAAGCTGAGCAAAATCAGGATCATCTTCTATCATCAAAACATTTACCATGATTTCTCCTGTTCATCAATTTTCTTCATTTACTTATAAATAAAATTATATCAAAAATAATAAATTTTAACCTTGCTTTTAAAAAATTTGGTAAAATACGCTTTTTAAATCAAAAAATTTAAGGAAAATTTGGTGGAAATTGATTATTATGAACTCTTAGAAATTTCGCAAAATGCAGACAAAGAAACGATAAAAAAAGCTTACAGAAAACTTGCTTTAAAATACCACCCTGATAGAAATCAAGGAGACAAAGAAGCAGAAGCTAAATTTAAGCTCATTAACGAAGCTTATGAAATTTTAAGCAATGACGAAAAAAGAAGTATTTATGATAGATATGGAAAAGAAGGCTTGCAAGGCAAGAGTGCAGGCTTTGGCTTTGAAGACTTTGACTTAGGAGATATTTTTTCAAATTTCTTTGGCGGAGGCTTTACAAAATCAAATAAAAACAAAAGATCAGCTCCAAAAGAAGACAAATACGAAGCAAGTTTTGCTATCAATCTTCGTATAAATTTCAAAGAAGCTGTTTTTGGCTGTGAGAAAAAAATTGATTTTATTTTCAAGCAATCTTGCAAAGAATGCAAAGGCAGTGGTTCAAAAGGTGGAGTGATGAAAACTTGCCCAAAATGCGATGGAAGCGGACAGGTTGGGCTTTCAAGAGGTTTTATGACCTTTGTGCAAACTTGTGAAAACTGCAGTGGAAGCGGGGTTGTGCCTGAGGAAAAATGCTCAGCATGTGGCGGAAAAGGCTATGAAGAAATCAAAGAAAATACAAGTATCAAGATCCCTGAAGGCGTAGATGATGGCATGAGCTTAAGAGTTCCTAATAAAGGAAACATACTTAAAAGTGGTGCTAGAGGGGATTTATATGTAAAAATAGCTGTTGATGAAGATGAAAATTTCATAAGAGATGGCAATGATGTCTATCTTGAAATTCCTGTATTTTTTACCCAAGCTGCATTAGGGCAAAAAATCAGCGTTCCTACCTTAAGATCACAAGCCTTACTAGAGCTTCCTGTGGGTGCAAAGGACGGAGATAGATTTGTTTTAGCTAATGAGGGGATAAAAGATCTTCGCTCAGGAAGATTAGGAAGACAAATCATACAAATCAATGTCAAATTTCCAACCAGCTTAAACGCTGAACAAAAGGAACTTCTAAATAAACTTAACGAAAGCTTTGGTATCCAAAACGATGGCTTACATCATGAGCAAAAAAGTTTGTTTGAAAAAATCACCTCATGGTTTAAGAAAGAAAGTTAAGACTTTATCTTGCTTTTAGCTCAAACTCTTTTGCACCTTTTACAAGCCTTTTAAGTCCTTCTTCAAGTCTTGCTCTTGGCAGGGCTAAATTTAGCCTTAAAAAGCTTTGTCCGCCTGCACCAAAGGCACTGCCCTTTGAAACATAAAGCCTTGCTTTTTTATAAAGAAAGCTAAAAAACTCATCAGCATTCACGCAAATTGCCGAGCAATCCACCCATAAAAGATAAGTAGCTTCCCCTAATACAACCTTAAGCTTTGAGTTTTTTTCGATAAATTCACTTGCAAAGGCGATATTTTGGGCGATATAAGCATTTAATGCCTTGAGCCAAGGTTTAGAATGCTTGTAAGCAGCTATGCTCGCAACCATGCTAAGCGTGCTTGGCTCGATGATCTCATCGGTGTTAAAAGCTGTTTTTATTCGTCCTCGTAGCTTTTGATCTGGTGCAAAAACATAGGCTGCATGAATGCTAGCAAGATTAAAAGCCTTGCTTGGAGAACTTGCGCTAATAGCCCTTTTGCTCACGCTTAAAATCGGCACAAAAGCTTTCGTGCTAATATCACAATGAATTTCATCGCTAACCAACAAAACGCCGTATTTATCGCACAAAGAAGCGATTTTACTAAGCTCGCTTTTGCTCCAAATTTTGCCTATGGGATTGTGCGGATTGCAAAGTATCATCATCGTAGTTTGTGGCTCTTTGAGCTTGTTTTCAAGGTCTTTAAAGTCGATTTTATAGCCTTTTTTATCATAGATGAGCGGATTTTCCACGACTTTACGAGCATTGTCTTTGATGATATTATAAAAAACGCCATAAACAGGCGGTTGGATCAACACGCCCTCATTAATGCTAGTAAATTTTCTAATCATGCTTGAAAGTGCCGGAACAACGCCTTTACAAAAGATAAGCCATTCTTTTTCAAGCTCTAGTTTATGCTCATTTTTCCACCATTTCATGACACTTTCATAAAATTCATCACTTACTTTTTCGTAGCCAAAAATGCCAAGCTCTATTTTTTCACGCATAGCCTTGATGATTTGCGGTGCGGTTTGAAAGTCCATATCCGCCACCCACATGGGCAAAATGTCCTTTGAGCAGTTGTATTTTACGCTATTTGTACCAAAACGATCATGCACTTTATCAAAATCAAATTTCATAAACCCTCTTCAATGCTGATTTTATCAAGGCTTATCTTGCTTTCATCAAGGATAAGCTCTTCTACTTTTAAGACTTTGATTTTAGCAGAATTTGGATTAATGATACTTTTAATGCTTGATATTATCGTGCCTTTTACACTTGAGTATTCAAAGGCTAGGCTTGTGTCTATGAATTTGCATTCTTCAAGGCTTAAATTTTCTACATAACAAAGTCCTTGCAAGCTTGAAATCACGCAGTTTTTAAAGCTTAAATTCTTGGAATTCCAGCCCAAATATTCACCCACGATAAAACTATCCTCAACGATGACATTTTCGCAGTTCCAAAAGGCGTCCTTGCTGATGAGCTTAGCCTTTTTTATATGTAGATTTTTAGCCCCATCAAAGCAGTAATTTCCGTAAATTTCAAGATTTTCAGCCCTTAAATTTAACGCATTCATCGCAAAATAATCCCCCTTAGCACTCACATCAAAAAGCTCTATATCCTCGCAGTTCCAAAAGCTTTCTAAGGCATTTGCAAAATGAGCTTTGTAAATTTTGATTTGCTTGCTTTTTCTAAAGCATTTTGGAGCATCAAAACTACACTCCTTAAGGCTTAAATTATTACTATACCAAAGCCCGCTTCTAGCATTTTCTAAAAAAAGCGTATTTTGTGCCTTGATATTTTCAGCATACCAAAGTGGATATTTATACTCAAATACGCATTTTTCAAGCTCTATATCTTTGGCATGCTTGAGCGGGGATTCACCCTCTTTAAAAAGGCAGTTTTCAAGCTCTAAATTTGAACTCATAAAAAGAGCCCTTTCGCCACTAAAAACCTCGCCGATGATTTTTCTTTGCATGATTTTTCCTTGTGAATTTGTTTTTTATAATTATAAAAGATGAGAGCAACTCTAAGTCAAGGGCAAAATGCAAAAAAAATTATAAATTTTATTTTAGATAACAATATAAAGTCAAATGCTTTTTCAAATGACTTTCTTAAAAAGAATTAAAGCTATATTTTTCATTTCAAAGTATTTTAGTTTTTTTAAATTTATGTGATATTTAAAAAATTTAAAAGTAAAAGGAGGACTTAGGGCTTTTAAAGCCCTAAAAATTATAAGCTCTCGATATAAGTTTCAATAGCCTTAAAATCATCTTCTGTCAAGCCTTTAAGATTGATCTTCATAATCGCACCTTGACCGTAAGCGTTTCTTTTGCCCTCAGCATACTCTTTCATATACTGAAGTCTGTCAGCTGATTTTAAAGACTTAAGAGCTGGAACTTTGTTTAAATACACTTTATCTGCATTAGGTCCATGACAAACTGCACATTTTTTATAAAGTGTAGCACCATCAGCAGCAAAGGCTGAAACACCAAGACAGGCTAAAGCTGAAATAGCTAAAAACTTTTTCATTATTTTCTCCTTTTTGAAAATTTTATCCTCAGCATTATACTAAATTTTTTGCTAATACTCAAATTTTTTGATAAATTTATCATCAAAATAAGCAAATAAGGCGTATTTTAACAAATTTATATTATAATCAAAACATGAAAAAAGCTTTATTTTTAGATAGAGACGGCGTGATTAATGTTGATAAAAAATATGTCCATAAGATCGAAGATTTTGAATTTTGTGAGGGAATTTTTGAGCTTTGCGATTTTTTTCAAAAAAAAGGCTTTTATCTCATCGTAGTTACTAATCAATCAGGCATTGCAAGGGGTTATTACACCGAAAAAGACTTTGAAATTTTAAGTGCTTTTATGTGCGAGCAGTTTTTAAAAAAAGGCATTAAGATAGATAAAATTTATCATTGTCCGCATTTAGAGGGCTGTGAGTGTAGAAAACCTCGTGCTGGCATGCTTTTGCAGGCTGAAAAAGACTTTGATCTTGATCTAAAACAAAGCCTTTTTATAGGGGACAATTTAAGCGACATGAAAGCAGGTTTAAATGCAAATTTAAGCGAGCTTATACTTGTAAAAAAGGCTTTAGATGACGAGCTTAGAGACAAAATAAAGGCTGAATTTAAGCCAAATTCATTTAAAATTTTTAAAAATTTAAATGAGATAAGAAAATTTTATGAAACAAAGGATAAAAAATGAAAATAGCCATAACCGGAGGTGCAGGCTTCATAGGCTCAAATTTAGCCCTAGCCTTACAAGAAAAGCATGAAATTTTGGTGGTGGATAAAATGCGTTCTTTGGAGCGTTTGGATAATGGAAATTTAGAAAGTTTTGGGCATTTTAAAAACCTGCTTGATTTTAAGGGCGAACTTTTTGTAGGCGACATAAGAGATGAAAAAAGTTTAAAAAAAATTGCTGATTTTAAACCTGAGGTGATTTTCCACGAAGCAGCCATTTCAGACACCACAGCTTATGATCAAAACAAGGTTTTAAGCGTAAATTTAAACAGCTTTCAAAGTTTTATCGACCTTGCTTTAAAGCTTAATGCCAAGCTCATTTATGCAAGCTCAGCTTCTGTGTATGGAGATAGCCCTAGTCCCCAAAGAGTAGGCGTTGAAGAGCCTAAGAACCCTTACGCTTTTTCAAAGCTTATGATGGATAATCTAGCCTCAAAATACTTTGACAAGCTTCATATCATAGGGCTTAGGTATTTTAATATTTACGGAAAAAACGAGTTTTTTAAGGAAAAAACAGCTTCCATGATACTGCAATTTGGCTTGCAAATTCTAAGTGGAAAAAGTCCGCGTTTGTTTGAGGGAAGTGATAAAATTTACAGAGATTTTACCTATATAAAAGATGTTGTAAGTGCGAATTTAGTAGCACTTGATGGCAAAAGTGGGATTTATAATGTAGGAAGTGCTAAAGCAAGAAGTTTTCAAGATATAGTTGATATTTTGCAAAGCTTGCTTAAGACAAATTTGCCTTGCGAATACTTTGAAAACCCTTTCAAAAAAGCCTATCAGTTTCACACTGAAGCAAAGCTTGATGAAAGCTTTTCGTATCGTCCTAAATTTAGCCTTGAAGAGGGGATTGAGGATTATTTGGGCGAGATAAAACGCATTTTTGAACAAGAAATTGACGAAGATAAAAAGAACTCATCTTTGTTTAAAAGACTAGCAGACCGAATTTAAAGGAAGATTATGTTTGATAGCTTAAGCCTTAAACAACCTAAAATTTTAGTTTTGGGCGATTTTATGGTGGATAATTACATTTTTAGCGAATGCTCACGCATAAGCCCTGAAGCTCCTGTTTTAGTGGCAAAGGCTTTAAGGCAGGATAAAAGACTTGGCGGTGCTGCAAATGTTTATGCGAATTTAAAGGGCTTAGGAGCTGATGTTTTCGCACTTGGCGTGGTGGGCGATGATGAGAGTGCGAGCTTTTTAAAAGCAAATTTAAAGGGCATTTTGCTCACTCAAAAAGGGCGTAAAACCCCACTTAAAAACCGCATTGTCGCACACAATCAGCAAGTTTTGCGTCTTGATGATGAAAGCACTGAGGATATTTGCTTAGAAGATGAACTTTTGCTTGAGTTTGAAAAAATCGTGCAAGATTTTGAAGCTATCGTGTTAAGCGATTATGGCAAGGGCGTTTTGACGGCAAAAATTTGTCAAAATATCATCAAAAAAGCAAACGCACTAAATCTGCCCGTTTTGATCGATCCAAAGGGCAGTGATTATAGCAAATACAAAGGTGCGACGCTTTTAACGCCAAATAAAAAAGAAGCCTTAGAAGCCTTGAAATTTAGCGATTTAAACGGGGATAATCTTAAATTTGGCATAGAAAAGTTAAAAAAAGATTTTGATTTAAAATACTCCATTATCACGCTTTCAGAAGCTGGTATAGCGATCTTTGATGAGGATTTAAAAATCGCTCCAGCAAAGGCTTTGGAAGTTTTTGATGTAACCGGAGCTGGCGATAGCGTAATTTCTATGCTTGCATTTTGTTTGGCAAATAAAATCGAAATTTTCAAAGCCTGCGAGCTAGCAAACGAAGCAGCAGCCGTTGTCGTAAGCAAGATAGGAAGCGTAAGCGTAAGCTTTGATGAGATCAAAAGTTTTAAAAAAAGCGAATTTGAAAAAAAGATCAAGAGCAAAGATGAGCTTGCAGGGCTTTTAAAAGATCTTAAAAATTCTGGCAAAAGGCTTGTTTTTACGAATGGTTGCTTTGATATCGTGCATTTTGGACATATCAAATACCTTGAAAAAGCACGAAAACTGGGCGATATCTTAATCGTTGGCTTAAATTCAGACTCAAGCGTAAAAAGGCTTAAGGGCGATTTGCGTCCGATAAATAAAGAATTTCAAAGAGCTTGCATGCTTGCTAGCTTTTATTTTGTGGATTTTGTGGTGATTTTTGATGAGGATACGCCTTTAGAGCTGGTTAAGGCTTTAAAGCCTGATATTTTGGTTAAGGGCAAGGATTATGAGGGAAAGGAAGTTGTGGGAGCAAATTTGGTCTCAAAGCTTGAGTTAATAGACTTTGAAGAGGGGTATTCCACGAGTAAAATCATAGAAAAAATTAAGGATAAAAAATGATAAATTTAATCGAAAAAGAATGGCAAGAACACGCCAAAACACTCAAAGAAAGCGAAGTTTTAAAGGGTCAAATCGCAAAAATAGCTGAAATTTTAAACAAAAGCCTTAAAAATGGAGGCAAGATTTTGATTTGTGGAAATGGAGGAAGTGCGGCTGATTCTCAGCACTTTGCAGCTGAACTTAGTGGGCGTTATAAAAAAGAGCGAAAGGCTTTGGCTGGGATCGCTCTAACCACCGATACTTCGGCTTTAACAGCCATTGGCAATGACTATGGCTTTGAATTTGTCTTTTCAAGACAAGTTGAAGCCCTAGCTTGCAAAGGCGATGTGCTTATCGGCATTTCAACGAGTGGAAAGAGTCCAAATGTCCTAAAAGCCTTTGAAAGCGCTAAGGCTTTGGGTGCTGTTTGTATAGGGCTTAGTGGCAAGGGAGGCGGAGAAATGAATGCGCTTTGCGATATCAACCTAGTCGTGCCAAGCAATGATACAGCTCGCATTCAAGAAATGCATATTTTGAGCATTCACTGCATTTGCCAGCTCATCGATGAAGCGTTTTAGGAGCAGATAATGAATTTACAGGGGGGGGGGGATTTAGATCTTAGCATCGTCGTTCCTTGTTATAACGAATCCTTAAATTTAAATAAATTTTATCAAGAGCTTTTAAAAGAGCTTCTTCGCATAAAAACACAGATCAAAGAAGACCTAAGTTATGAGCTTATCTTTGTTAATGACGGAAGCAAAGATGGTAGCTTAAAAATTTTAAAAGGGCTAAAAAAGCAAGATCTGTGTATAAAAATCATTAATTTTTCTAGAAATTTTGGTAAAGAAGCAGCTATTTTAGCAGGGCTAAAGCAAAGCAAGGCAAAAGCTTGTATACTCATTGATGCAGATTTACAAGATCCCATAGAGCTAATTTATACCATGTATGAGAGCTTTTTTTACAAAAAAGCAGATATTATCTATGCAAGGCGTGTAAATAGAGATAAAGAAGGTAAAATAAGGGCTTTTTTTTCAAAGACATTTTATCTTATTTATAATCTCTTAAGCGAGGTAAAGCTTCAAAGCGGAGTAAGGGATTTTCGCTTGATGAGCAAGGAGGTGGTTCAAGCTATCTTAAAACTCAATGAATACCACCGCTTTTGCAAGGCTATCTTTGAATGGGTGGGCTTTAAAAAAATCTGTCTTGATTATACTTATAGACCAAGAGAAGCTGGAGAAAGTGGCTGGAGCTTTTATAAGCTTTTAAAATACGGATTTGAGGGCATTATCAGCTTTTCTACCTTTCCTTTAAAAATTTCTTTTGTCCTAGGACTTCTTACGAGCTTACTTGCCTTTTTCTACGCCTTATATATCTTTTTTGATACCTTGATCTTTGGAAATGAAGTAAAAGGCTATGCTTCTTTGATTTGTGTGATTTTATTTTTTGCAGGAGTGCAACTTATCATACTTGGCATTATAGGAGAATATATCGCAAGAATTTATGAGCAGGTTAAAAACCGCCCACATTTTATCATAAAGGAAGATAATGAAAAATAAAAAGAATATCATTTTATTTTTAGCCGTTTTTGCCGTGCTTTTTGTGTTTAATTTCTTAGTTGTTGCCCAAAGTGATGACTGGGCACATTATTTTACAGCTATAAATCCTAATATTCCTTGGTATGATACTTATTTTACATGGAATGCTAGAATAGGAGAAATTCTTAACACAGGCTTTTTGGCAAGCTTACATCAAAATCTTTTTGATATTTTAAATGCTTTAGTTGGTAGCTCATTTATCTTTGCTGTATTTTATCTATGTTTTCTTCGCTTACCAAAAAACAAACTTGATTTGCTTTGTTTTTTACTCCTTTGTATCTTTTTTATCTTTTTAAATTCTTTTTCAGCTACTTTTTTGTGGGGTGCTGGAAGCTTAAACTACCTTTGGGGTGTAAGCCTTATCATTTGGTTTTTAATCCCCTTTAGAAAATTTTTCCACGATAGGAAAAACTTAGAACATGAGAACTTTTCATTTTTATCTTTGATCTTTGCTGTATTTTTTATGTTTTTTGGTGTTTTAGCTGGCATGGCAAGCGAGCTTATGGGTGCTACTATTTGCCTTTTATTATTTATTTCTTTTATATACGCGTTCATTAAAAAAATAAGCCTTAGAATTTGGTATGTTTTGGGAAGCCTAGGCTTTTTTGTTGGCTATGCTCTACTTTTCTTTGCTCCAGCAAATAAGGTAAGAGGGGCGGTAATAAAAGAGCTTGATTCAAAATTTTTGTTTTTAAGCGATTTGCTTGATTTAAGCTTTTTTGAGCTTGTAACTAGGATAAATAAAATGACAAGAGGATTTTATGATACAACTTTTCTTATTTTTATGATCACTTTAGTGTTTTTCTATCTTCTTAAGAAAAATATAAAATTAAAAATGTATCAATACTTTTTATCTATACCATTTTTCATCGTGGCTAGAAATATTGCAAAAGGGGTATGTGGAATTTTAGTTTATCTAAGCCTTTGGTATCTGTGTTTTAAACTCACTAAAATCAATAAAAAATATTTTATTTTTGTGATTTTATTTGGAAGTTGGATACTGATGTCTTTTATGCTTATACAGGTATATCATCTCCCTTCTCGTGCAAGATTTGGGGATCATTTAATCTTGTTTATGCTGATTTTATTTATGTTTAGAGAAATTTATCTTAAAACAAAAATAAAAATTTGGATACAAAGGCTCATATATGCTTCTTTAGGGATTTTGTTGATGATATATTTTGCAAATTATTCTTATTTATTTTATAAATGGAAAAAAATGGAACATTTTATCGCAGAGCAAAAGGCTATGGGGATAAAAGATATAGTGGTTTCAAAGGAAACATTTAAATCCTTCATAAGAAACGACTGGGCTAATCCTAGCGAAAACAAAGATGAGTTTCCAAACCCAACCTATGCAAAATATTTCGAAGTAGAAAGTTTTATAGCCAAGTGAAGGAGCTGATAAAATACTGCTTGGTTGGAATTTTAAATACCCTTGTAGGCTTTGGCGTAGTACTTTTGCTAAGCTTTTTAGCCCTCATGCCAGAGCTTGCAAATTTGATAGGATACACACTAGGGATTTTCTGCTCTTTTTTCTTAAACAAGTATTTTACCTTTAAGTCAAAAAGCAAGTCTCATCGTGATTTCTTAAAATTTGTTTTTGCTATGTGCATAGCCTATCTTATTAATCTTTTAGTGCTATTTATAGCTTATAGAATTTTTCATATAAATGTATATCTTGCCCAGCTTTTTGCTGCTCTAAGCTATACTTTAAGTGGCTTTTTGCTAAGCAAATTCTTCGTTTTTGTAAAGTAAGATTGATAAATTTAGTAAGCTTTTTGGCATTTTTTAGCTCTAAATTTATCATTCCTGCTTTGAAACTATCTTTTTCCTAAAAATCTATTTTGACAAGAGCAGTGTAAAGAGCCATTTTGCCTTAAAAAAACCCTAGCATCAATCGGAACAATCTTTCTTTGAGGTAAAGCCTTGGCTAGTCTTTTTATAACCAGCTCATCATTTTCATCAGCATACACAGGCAAGATCAAGGCGTCATTAACAAAAACAAAATTTGCATAAGTAGCCCCAAGTCTCTTGCCCTCGTAAAATAAAGCCTTAGGCAGGGGAAGTTCAAGTAACTTAAAGCCTGTTTTACTAAGCTCTTCTTTCATCTTCAAAAGCTCTTCATAATGCTCATCTTCTTTATCCTCACAAACACAATGTACTATAGTATCCTTACTTATAAATCTTGCCAAGGTATCAATATGCCTATCCGTATCATCGCCTTTTATGAAGCCATGTTTAAGCCAAATGATTTGCTTAAGATTAAAAATTTGCTTTAGTTTATCTTCAATTTGTACTTTGCTTAGATGAGCGTTTCTGTTTTCATTAAGCAAGCAATACTCGCTCGTAAGCATAATTCCATCGCCGTTAAAATCAATGCTGCCACCCTCTAAAACCATATCCACATCAATAAGCTTACTTTGAAATTTATCCTTAAAAAGCTTTGAATTTACTTTATCATCAAGATCACTTTGAAATTTATTTCCCCAAGCATTAAAGTGAAAATTTAAAGAAACAAGCCTATCATCTTGCATGATATCAATAGCACCAAAGTCCCTAATCCAAGTATCATTGATAGGACATTGAAAAAACTCCACCCTTTCATCATCTTTAAAATTTGCCTTATAAAAATGCTCATCATTTCCTATCAATAAAACCTTTTGAAAGCAAATCACAGCATTGATAAATTCCTTATAAGCACTTAAAATTTCGTCTAAATAAGGCTTCCAATCAGTCTTTTCATGGGGTAAAGCAAGCATTAAAAGCTCTTGTTTGCTCCATTCTGCCAAAGCTTTGTTCATATTTTTACCTTAGGATTAAATTTGGATATTTTTAAGCTCTTTTTCCAAAACACCCTTTGGAGTTAAGCCTATAAATTTTTGTCTAAGCCTTGAGTTTTCATCGTAAAAAACGATCACAGGCACGCCATAAATCCCTCCAACCACACGAGATAAAAAATCAGCCGCCTTGCTCTCATAAAACAAAGTCAAATCAAGCCCCTTTTGCTCAGCCCACAAAATAGCATCTTGCTTGTCTCTTGCATCGCCTAAAATCGTAAAGATTTTGATCTCATTTTCCCTTGAAAAATCCTTCAAAATGGCAATTTGCTCCTTACAAACCCCACAATCTTTAGTAAAAAACGCCAAAACAAAAGGCTTTTGCTGCCCAAAAGAAAGCTCCTTGCTAAAGCCATCAAATTTAAACTCATAGCTTAGATCTGGATTAATGCTTTTAAACTCGTGATTATCGCAAGCTATAAATAAAAATGCGATTAAAGTAAGGACGAAATTTTTGATTCTATAAAGCTCCATGGCTTTTCTCCAATGATTCTTTCTTTGATGATATTATCTTTGATGATGATTGTTGTGGGTAGGGCAAAAATTTTATACCTTTGCCATGAAATATCTAGATCATCTTTTAAAAGCTTAATATTTTGTATATTATACTTATCTTTGATCAACTTAATCACTTCCTTAGAATCTACCGAATTTATACCCAAGGCAAGCACTTGTCCCTTATGCTCTTTTAAGTAAGTATCAAATAAGGGAAGTTCTTTGATACAAGCAGCACAGCCGTTTTCAAAAAAGATCAAAACCTTTACACTCTCATCAAAGTCCCTAAGCTTCACACTTTCATCTTGTAGATTTTTTGCTGAAATTTCACTTGCTTTAAAGCCCACTTTTCCCTCATTTTTAGTATCTTGCATGCAAGAGCTAAGCAAGAAAGCAAGGACTAAAACACAAAGCTTTTTGATCATTTTAAGATCCCATGACTTAAGATCGCGCTTTGATCGGCAAATTTGGCTAGGTCTGGATTGTGTGTGATTAAAACTATGGTTTTACCCTCTTTTTTAAGCTGTTCTAAAAGCTCTAAAACGATCTTTTCATTCGCTTCATCTAAATTTCCTGTGGGTTCATCAGCGATTAAAAGCTCTGGGTTGTTGATCAAAGCCCTTGCTATGCACACTCTTTGTTGCTCTCCTCCACTTAACTGACTTGGTAAATGCATAAGCCTATGTCCTAAACCTACTTTTTCAAGCACAAATTTAGCATCTTCTTCATCGACACTTGAGTGATAATACTGAGCGAGCATAACATTTTCAAGAGCGTTAAGATAAGGGATAAGATGAAATTGCTGAAAAACAAGCCCTATTTTTTCACGGCGGATCTTGATCTTTTCTTCTTCTTTAAGCTCGCTAAGCTCGATACCATCTAAAAAATACTTGCCCGAACTTGGATAGTCCATTAAAGATAAGATATTAACCAAGGTTGATTTTCCGCTCCCACTAGGTCCCATGATCGCAAGCCATTCGCCTTTTTGAACGCTTAAATTTATATCCTGCAAGGCTTTGACCTCTTGGAAGTTTTTACAAATTTGTTCTAATTTTATCATCTCTTTCATCATTCACCTTTCAAATTTTCACACACATTGATATTTAAAGCCTTTTTGATAGGAAAAAAAGCCGCCATAAAAGAAAAAATCAAAGAAATAAGCACAGCGATCACAAAGGCTTGAAATCTAAAATCAATCCCTGCATTAAAGATCAAATACCCAAAGATATTTGCTAAAAAATACCCACACAAAGCCCCTAAAACTGAAGCAAGTATGGTTAAAAGCAAGCACTCAAAGCCAAAAAGTTTGATGATATCCTTTTTGCTTGAACCTAATGCCAAATGCAAGGCTATTTCTTTTTTTCTCGAAAAAATCACCGAACTTAGGGTGGTATTCACACTCGTTGAAGCGATGATCAAAACCACAAGTATGATCAAAAACATTAAGGCTTTGATTTTATTTAAGATTAAGCTCTCGCTTAAAGATACTGATGAAATAGGCTTTGCATACAAAAAGTCATTACTTACACTTAAAGCCTTAGCATTTACCTCATCAAAATTCCCATACACAAGAGCATTAGCAAAATTGATATTTGCATTATCATTTAAGCTTTGAAGCACTCTTAAGGGCATTAAAAGTAAAGAATCAAACTCATCATTACTGATCAATATAGCCTTGATTTTAAGCTTCACGCTTTTTGCGGTGTTTGGATTATAAATTTGAATATCTTGTCCCACCTTGGCTTCAAGTTGCTTTGCCAAATCAACACCCACAAAGGCTGAATGCTCATCAAAATCACTCAAAGAAAAACTGCCCTCTTTTACTTCCATAAAAGGCTTAGTAAGCTTTAGCTCCTTAAAATCAGTTCCCAAAACAACGCCACTTAAACTGCCTAAATTTAAATACGCATATAAATAAGGTGTTAAAGCTCTTGCTTCTAACTTTTGTTTGAGGCTTTGGAATTCTTCATTGCTGATAAAATTACTATTTTTAGGGCTTATAACCATGTTTGCTCCATAAGCTTTTAGCTCCTTTGAAAGCTTGGTGTCTATATCAAAATACACATTTAAAAAGGCTGAGCTGACCATAGAGCCGATAAAAATAGCCAAAACGATAACAAAAAGCCTTTGATATGAAAAAATCAAAGACTTAAAAATTTGTGTCCATAAAAATTTATTTCCCACAAAGCACCTCCGCAGGTTGTAAAAAGGAGATATTTCGCATAGGAAATAAACAACCAACAAGCACGATAAGCACTGCAAAAACTATGCTCAAAGGAAGAGCGATAAAAGAAATTTCTATGCTGTGATTAAAAATACTTAGGGCAATAAGCTCGGAGGTCAAAATTCCAAAAGCAAAGCCAAAAATAGATGCAAAAATACAAACAAATAAATTTTCACTCACAAAAAGCATATAAATTTGAAAAGCATTTGCTCCTAAAACCTTTAAAAGTCCGATTTCTTTCTTTCTTCTATGAATTTCTGAACTCATCAAAGCAGCTATGGCTATACTTGCAACGATCAAGCAAATCACACTTGTAAGCCCCATAAGAGACTGAATCTTTTTGACAACAAAGCTTTCAGCATCTGAAATACTTGTTTGAGGTTTGGCTGCTGAGCCTTTAAAATCTTCTTCGATTTGATGAGCGATAGAGCCTACATAAGCCGTGCAGAACCATTTATCATACTCAAGTTGATCAAGAGAGCTTTGATCTCTTCTTGCCTTTTGTGCTAAATCATCTTCTGGTATGGTAAGAGCCGATACTTCTGCCTTATCAAACAAGCCTTGTTTATTTAAAAGCTTTTGTGCTAGAGCAAGACTTGTGATGATCTTGTTTGAAGCCTTTTGAGCATGCGAAATGATAGCTGTGATCCTTACTTGCTGGTCATTTAAAAAGATAATATCGCCTACTTTAAGCATATTTTCCTTAGCAAATTCATCTCCAAGCATGATCTCATCAAGGCTATCATCTTTAGCCCACTCGCCCTCAACGCTCCACAAGGTATAAAGCCTTTTTACTCCTGTTGAAAAATCATCTTCATCATCAACTTCGATTGATTTGTCAAAATAAGTCCCCATGATCAAAGCTTCTTTAGGATCTTGATCTGCCCTATTCCAAGTGGCTTTTCCCTCTAAAAAAGGAGCAAAGGCTGTGATATTGTTCCTCCAAAAAATTTCTTTGATCTTATGTAAATTTGACTCTTCAAGATAGTTTTCATTTTTTAAAGGCTCGTAAATTTCATTTCCAACCTCTATACTTAAAGAACTTCCCTTAGGCAAAACAAGGATATTTGAACCATAGCTTCTTAGCTCCTTTGTGATTTCATTTCCTATACCAAGCGTGATATTAAGCATAGCACAAAGCAAGGCAGTAGCTAAAAAGCAGGTAAGAAAAGCTAAGCTTTTTTGAATTTTGTTTTTAAAAATCGAATTTTTGATCATGATAAATTGCATGTTCTATCCTTAAAAATCATTCACTTTGTATTTGATAATCTGTTTATTTTTTACATACTGCTGTGGATCTTCTTTAAATTTCTCGTAATTTTGCTCATTTTCAAAATAATAACTAAATCCCGCGTAAGTATAAGAATATGGTGCTTTAAGATTGATAAGTTCTGCACCTGAAACAGGATCTTTAACCAAAAGCTCTTTAATCTCACTAAAATGATTTGACCCTGCGATGACATCTTCTAACTTGATACGAACCTTTTGTCCATCAAATTCATAAGCTAGAGGTATAGGATTGCAACCGCCATCTTTTCCTACACTTGGTAAAAATATACGCACATTACAAGCAACGCAAATAAGCTCTCCATTATGTTTTACATAGCCCATATCCCCACAAATTCGGCAAGCATCAAAAACAGCAACCGGAGAATCCCTATCTTCTCTTTTGTTAATCAAGAAAAATCTCACAACCTTGCCCTCGCCTGTTACATAAGAAAAGCGGTGTAAGTCATTGTCTCTTAAAAGCTGTATATCAAAAACAAACTCATCATCAGCATTTGGCACTATTTCTTGTGGAGGATCTATGCTAATAGGTCTTGAAGCAATGAGCTGAAAGTGCAAAATGACGCCCACACCTATAAATAAAAAAAGAAAAGTAAAAATAAAAAATGAATTTATAGTGTGATTTTTCGCACTTTGCTTGCGATAAATTATATCAAGCTTATGACTTTTTTCAGGGTTCTTAAACTTAAATCTTAAACTTAAAATAGCCAAAAGCAAGATCAAAAACATATAAAAATATGCCACAAAACGCAAATAAAACTGCGTTTTTGCAACAAAGCTTATAAGCAGTGTGCTTGCTTCTATCAAGTCTTTTCTAAAGCCTATCTTAAAAATATCAGCACACAACAAATTCACTTCAAGAAAAATAAAAATAGCCAAGATGATAAGACTTAGCTTTGATTGAAAGAGGCTTTGCCACCTCACAAAGAAAAAGCAAAATAAGCAAATCATACAAGCTAAGCAAATAAATCCTAAAGAAATGATCGCACTGCTATCAAGTAAGGTGCTTGAAAAAATAGGAAAATCTTGGCTTAAGATATAATACTTCACAGCAAAACAAAAGCTTAAAACTGCTGTTAAAAAGATCTTAAACCGAGTAAAATTTGTAAAAAAACTAAAAACAAAGCTAAGTATCAAAAATAAAATCAAAAGAGCTTGAGTATAAAAGCTTAGCTCATCTGTTCGTATATAAACCTTAGCGATATAAAAAGAAAAATATCCAAACAAAAAACCCAAAAATAAAGCGATGAAAACAGCATAAATTTGTCTTTCAAAACGCAATAATACAGCTAAAATAAAACTCAAGGGTAAAAATATAGTCAAAAAGTGAAAAAAATAAATGGACATTGTTACGCTCTTTTTAGTATTTTGATTATGAAATTTTATAATTTTACAATAAAAATACTAAATCCCAGCAAAAGCTGGGATAAAATCATTTTGGTGTGCCTGTGTATTTAAATTTCCAACTCACCTTAAAAGGCTCAAACCATTTACCCACACCTGTTTCTTTATCAACATGGCGTCCAAAACCTTGTTTTTCAGGATTTGTGATAAAAAAAGTTACTTCATAATTGCCCACACCAAAGCCACCTGATTTATCTTTTTCCATAGCAATATTTGCACCATAGTGAGGACCATCATCAGCCACCATAGGCATGAAAGTTCCTCTTTTTACCTTACCGGTGTCAAGATTTTTAAGCTCATAAGCTATGGTAAGATAAGGCATCCAAAAACCTTCTGGAAAGCCATTTTTATTTCCTTTTATCGCATGAATATCAGCTTCAAGGTGAATATCAGCCAAAGAAGCAGCCAAATCAATACCGCGTGGCTCCATTTCGATAGGCTGAAGATATACAGCGGCAATTTCTAGTCCATTAAGTTCTTGAGGATCGCCGATAGGAACTTCACCACCAAAGGCATTTACTGAAAATACAGCTGCTGCTGCAACGCTTAATAATGCTTTTTTTAACATTATTGACTCCTTTTTTTAGTGATTTTATGTGTTATAAAAATGCCTGTAACAAGCAAGATTAAAACCAAAGTTTGAGGTATGATTGACTCATAATATGGATAAATTCCAAGCCAATCAATAGGATCAAAGCTTATAGGTATCAAGGTTGGCGAAACCACCTTACCCATGATAAGCTCTCCTACTGCCTTGCCCGTAAAGACAAAGACCATGTAAAAAATGATATATGCAGTGATATAAAAAAATTGTTTTGTTGGGATTTTCAAAGCTCCTGCCTTGAGTAAAAAATAAAGTATAACAATCACCAAACAACCAAGTATAAGTCCTGAAAACACACCCATATAATCCAAACTTGTTTTTGCGTCTATAAAAAGAGCTTGATAAAAAAGCACGGTTTCAGCACCCTCTCTATAAACGGCTAAGAAAACGGTGATCCAAAGCATTCTTGATGAATTTTGAGAAATAGAATCTATGGTCTGTTTTTTGATGAAATTTGCCCATTTTTCATTTCCTGCACGGCTAAGCAACCAAAAGCCAACATAAAAGAGGAAAAATACCGCTACTATCATCGTAACGCCCTCTAGGATCTCTCTATTTTGCCCTGCTGTACTTTTAAAGATCCAAGACACCAAAAAGGCTGTGATAAAACTTAGGATAATCCCTGTAAAAAGAGCAGAGTAAGCTATATTTAAGCTCTTTTTGTTGCCACTTTGTATAAGGTAAGAAACTATGGCAACAACGATAATTAAAGCTTCTAAGCCCTCTCTAAGCAAAATACCAAATGCCCAGATAAAAAGCGAGAATGGTGAAGATTCTTGAATTTTATCCAAAACACCAGATACAAGGCTATTTATGGTATCAAAATTTTTAGAAAGCTCTTCTTTTGGAGCACTTTGCTTGATCAAAGCAAGACCCTGAGTAAAAAAGCCCTCTATCTTAAGCTTTAAAGAGCTATCTACAGCACCGATCTTATACTCCATGCCACTTGCCTCAAAAATATCCAAATAAGCACTTTGCAAGGCATCAATGCTTGCTTGATTAAAACCTTGATAATCATCTAAGATATTATTAAATGCGATTTTAAGATCATCAGCGATCTTTGAATAATCCACATTTGTCGCTGAATTTTCATTAAAGCCCTCCACTTTGATCAAGGCGATTTGTTCTTGTGGAATTTGTAAAAAGGCGTCAAAAATTTGATCCTCAAGCTCTTCTAAAGACGCTCTTAAAGTCTTTTCATCAAATTCGTTATTGTTGATCTTAGTGATCACGCTTCTTATGCCTTGTTGGATTTTTTGATCGCTTCCAGCCTTTGTAAAACCACTCACCGCAACTTCTGCTTTTGAGTTTCTATAATCCTCAAACAAAGCTGAATTTAGCAAATCCTTTGCTTCTTGTAAATTTCCTGCCTTAAAATTACTTGCTGCTTCGTTGAATTTGGTCGAAATATTGTCAATTAAAAATTGAAGCTTAACATCAATGGAAGCTGCACTTTGTAAATTTGCTATAACTTCTTGATCGCTTTTGCTTTGTAAATTTGAGCTTTGTTCGTCTTTTGATGAAGTGTTTAAATTCTCTTCACTTGTATCAGCTATGATCTCGCTAGAACTACTTTGAGAAGTAACTTGTGTCCCCATCATCGAAGCAATTAAGGCTTCTGCTTCTGCTTGTCTTTTTTTCTCAGCCTCTAAAGATGAAAGCTCGGCTGCTTTTTTGTCATAGTTTTCATCGCTTGCCTCAGCCACTAAACGAAAGCCATTTTGCACGATAGGAGCAACCTCATCAAGATCGTAGTTTAAGCCCTCAACCAAGGCTTTAACCTTTTTAAGTTCCACTCCGTCCTTATACATACGACGCAAATTTGTAAATTTTCTTTCCATAGTGATAGCTTTGCGTCCTATGTTGCGACCAACTGCACCTTCCATATTTTCAAAATGTTGAAAATATGCATCTTCGGCTTTCTTTTTTGCCCCTTGTGCATCGCCATTTTCATAAAGCTTTACGCTTTCATTAAGCATATTTTTGATAATCTCAGCCTCAGCTATATAATCATCAACGCGTCCAAAAGCCAAACTGATACAAAATAATAAAACCGCAAATATACTTTTTTTCATTTATCTTTAACCTTTACTTTGATATAAGAAAAAATACTCTAGTGAGGATTATAATCATGCTTTGCTTAATTTTAGATAAAAATTATCAAAATTGAATATAGATGAGAAAAAGCGTATTGACTAGGCGTTCAACACGCTTTTAAAGAGAGGTAAAAATTTTATTCGTTAAATTCGTCATTCATCTTTGAAGTTACTTCGAGCAAATCAAATGCTTCTATGAATTGATCTAAATTTTCATAGTGAAGCACAAATTCCTCAAGCAAAAGCTCCATATCATCTCTACTTAAATCAATATAAGCTGTTCTGTCGTTTGGATTTTCAACCCTAACTACCATTTTTTATCCTTTATGTGAAAATTTAAGTGCAATTATATTCAAATTTATTAATGAAAAGTCTATGAGTGGCATTTTATTTGAAAAAATATAATTTATTTTTATATAAAGGCTTTAAGGATTTAAAATTTGCTTGCATTCTTGCACATATTTTTTTAAATTTCTATCTTTCATTAGCTCGCTTCTCATACAAACACCCTCGATATTTAAATCTTTTAAAAAACAAAGATTTTCAAGCCTTATGCCACCTATGGCATAAATTGGCATTTTAGCCTGTTTGAGTATCTTTTCTAAAAAGCCTATACCACGAGGCATTATATCTTCTTTACAAGAACTTTGAAAAATATGTCCAGCAATAGCATAATTACACTTAAAACGCTCGGCTAAAAAATACTCCTCCTCGCTGTGAATGGAAGTTCCTATGAGATGAAAATACTTCACAAGTCTTGGCTCTTTGCTTAAAATTCCAAGAGGGCAATGAAAAAACCTATGATCAAGCTTCAAAGCAACCTTATCAAAACCATGCAAAATACAAGTAAGATTTTTTTTCTTACAAAGAGCAATCACTTCTTTAGCAAGGTCAAGATATTCAAACTCGCTTAGCTCTCTTTGTCTCAAAATCAAGGCATCAATCTTTGCATTTGCTAGTTTTTCTATATGTTGTAAAAAATCTCCGGCAACCTCATCTTTTTCGCTAATAGCAATGATTTTTTTATCCCACATAAACACTATCACTCATAACAGGTTGTAAATTTGCATTTTTAATCATCTCAAACATCTCTTTTACAGCTCTTGAATCCGAAATTTCAAACTGATCATCGCCTTTTTTCTCTCCAGCTCTTTCGCCAATACCAACAGATACGCCAGCTGAAACCTTTGTTGCTCCAAGTTTAATGATATGATCTCTAAAGCCTGCTCTTTCTCTGCTTGAAACGCTGAGCGTTGCAAAAGGCAAAAAGGCTCTATAAGCACAAATAACTTGCAAAAGTCTTGATTCTGTAACATCTTTAGGATTTATCTTGCGGTTATTGATGATAGGACGAAGTCTTGGTGCTGAGAGTGAAATTTCAGCATGTGGATATTTTTTTTGGATAAAATACGCATGCAAAGCCGTTGCAAGGGCATCTTTTCTAAAATCATCAATACCAAGCAAAGCCCCAAAGCCAACCCCTCTCATACCACCAAGCAAAGCCCTTTCTTGAGCGTCAAAGCGGTAAGGAAAAACCCTTTTTTCTCCATAAACATGAATCTTGGCATATTTCTTTGCGTTATAGGTTTCTTGATACACGGTTACAAAATCGCAACCATTTTCATGAAGTATTTGATACTCATCAACATTCATCACATACACCTCAACACCAACAACCTTAAAATACTGCCTTGCGATCTTGCATGCCTTAGCGATATAAGCAACACTCGCATAATCTCTGCCCTCGCCTGTTAAAAGCAAAATCTCCTCAAGACCTGTCTTAGCAATGGCTTTCATTTCTGCATGAATTTCTTTTTCATCAAGCCTTGCTCTTGCGATTTTATTTCCTTCTTGAAAACCACAATACACGCATTTACTTGCACAATGATTACTCAAATACAAAGGCGTAAAAAGCTGAATATTTTTACCAAAATTTTGTTCTTTTATAAAGGCTGATTTTCTAGCCATTTGCTCTAAAAAAGGCTCAGCACAGCTTGAAAGTAGAGCTTTTAAATTTTCTATACTTAAATTTGAAGCCGTTAAAGCCTTCATCACATCTTCTTTTGTATAAGAGCTTTCATCAAAGCTTTCTACATGCTCTAAAACCTTATTTAAAATTTCGCTTTTAATGATTTGCATATTTTCTTGATATTCAAAAACGCTTTTTTGCATCTTAATCCCTCAAAAATCCAGTCAGCGAAGAAGAAGCCTGTGCAAGATATCTTTGCTCAGCAAGTCCTGCTAAAAAAGCATTTCGTCCTGCTTCAATACCTTGTTTAAAAGCTCTTGCCATAAGAACAACATTATTTGCACTAGCTATGGCTGTATTAGCCATGATAGCACTCACGCCCATTTGCATGGCTCTAGCTGCCTCAGCAGGACTTCCTATACCAGCATCAACAATGATAGGCAAATCAAGCTCATCAAGTAAAATTTGTATAAAAGTCTCAGTTTTTAAGCCCTGATTAGTCCCAATGGGCGATCCTAGTGGCATAATCGCAGCAGCACCTGCATCACGCATAGCCCTTGCTGCATAAAGATCAGGATACATATAAGGTAGTGCTGTAAAGCCATCTTTAACAAGTAGTTCTACAGCCTTAATGGTCTCGTAATTATCAGGCAAAAGGTATTTACTATCTGCAATCACTTCTATTTTGATCAAATCACTTTTGCAAATTTCTCTTGCAAGTCTTGCTATACGCAAAGCTTCTTGTGCATTTCTAGCACCTGAGGTATTTGGTAAAAGAGTAATATTTTTAGGGATAAAATCAAGTATGTTTTCAACACCAGCATTTGCTCTTCTTAAAGCAAGGGTAATGATCTGTGCATTTGCTTCCTCACAGGCTGCACGGATAAGCTCTAGGGAGTATTTTCCAGAGCCAAGTATAAAACGAGAGTTAAATTCGTATTTGCCAATTTTCAATATATCCATGATCAATCCTAAAATGATAAATATGAAATTTATCCTAATTAACTTAAAAAAAACTTTTCGAGTAAAAAATTTTATATTTTTTTCATTAATAATAATTGTTTCTTTAAGGTCCTAGCTTTTAGATCGATTTTTCTTAAAAAACTCCTAAATCAAAGTCTGTTTTAAATTTATACAGCAGTAGCCTTTAGTTATTTGCCTTTGTCATTTTTAGATATTTACATGAGTCTTTCAAGGGCTTCAAAACTTAAATTTATAATATTTAAGTTTTTGCATAAAATTTACTGAGTATGTAAAATCACACAATGATAATGAATTTAAGCCCAGCTCTACTCTTTATCCTCAAAAAGCTCGGCAAATCTTTTATTAGCATAAATTTGCAAATCATGTTGTAAAATTTTATAATTTTGTATAAGCTCTAAGGCTTTTGGAGTAAGTTTTGTTCCTGAAACTTGAGAGCGACCTTGTTTTGCGATGACAAGTTGTTCATCGGCTGCTTTTTGCAAGGCTTGTAAATGTGTCCAAGCCTTTTTATAACTTATACCCATGAGCTTTGAAGCTTGTAAAATACTCCCACTTTCTAGTATAAATTCCAAAAGCTCTGTTTTTCCCTGTCCACAAAGTAGCTCCCCATCTTCATTTTCTATCCAGATCTTCGAACGGATAAAAAGTTTTTTTTTGTTCTTTTTCATATCTTGCCTTTTTTGAGCTTAAAAAAGAGTATGAGTTGCCTCATAAATCCTTCTTGCGATATTTGGTTTATTCATGGTATAAAGATGAATGCCCAAAACATCATTTGTAAGCAAATCAACGATTTGATCAATCGCATAAGCAAGACCGGCATCTTTCATAGCCTCATCATTTTGCTCATATTTGTGTAAGATTTTTGCAAATTTAGTAGGGATTTTCGCCCCGCACATTTGCGTGATCTTAAGCACTTGACGCTTGTTTGTAACAGGCATAACGCCTGCTAAAATGGGCACTTTAATACCTGCTATATCGCATTTTTCTTTAAATTTGTAAAAGTCTTCGTTATCAAAAAAAAGCTGAGTTAAAAGCAGATCCACTCCACAATCAACCTTAAATTTAAGATGACGGATATCTTCTACAAAATCCCTTGCTTCATTGTGTTTTTCAGGATAAGCTGCAGCATAAATTTCAAAGTCTCCTTGCTTTTTGATAAAACTTATTAGATCGCTTGCATATTTGAAATCCCTGCTAATAGGCTTATCAGGCACAATATCCCCTCTTAAAGCAAGGATTTTTTTAAGTCCTTGCTTTTTACACTCATCTAAAATGCTTATAATATCATTTTTATTTAAATGAATGCAAGGAAGATGAACTATACTTGAAGTTTGGTATTTATTTTTTACCAAACTTGCTATATCAAGGGTCTTTTTAGAATTTGCACTGCCTCCTGCTCCAAAGGTAACGCTAATGAAATTAGGACTAAGATCCCTTAGCTCATCAAGGGTTCTTATTATGGTTTGAAAATCTGCGTCCTTTCTTGGAGGAAAGATCTCAAAAGAAAGACTAGCACTCAAAGCTTTTTCCTTATGTTAAGCGTGGCTTCAACCATGTTTTTAAGACTAGCTTCTACCTCTTTTTTCCCCCTTGTTTTAAGCCCACAATCAGGATTTATCCAAATTTGTTCCTTGTCTAATTTAGCTAAGATCTTTTCTATAACCTCTTCAAGTTCTTTTACGCTAGGAACTCTTGGGCTGTGTATATCATAAACTCCGGGCCCTACTTGGGTTTTAAATTCAGCTTCTTTTAAGCTATCAAGTAAGCTTAAATTTGATCTTGAAGCCTCAAAGGAAATCACATCAGCATCCATAGCATCAATTTCTTTGATAATATCGCTAAATTCACTATAACACATATGAGTGTGAATTTGAGTACTAGCCTTTACCCCACTGTGAACTAAATTAAAGGCTGGAATAGCCCATTCTAAATACTCCTTATGCCAATCACTTCTTCTTAAAGGTAGCTTTTCTCTTAAGGCTGCCTCATCAATTTGAATGATCTTTATCCCAGCAGCTTCAAGATCTAACACCTCATCTCTAATAGCCAGAGCAATTTGCAAGGTGCTTTGCTTAAGGCTAATATCCTCTCTTGGAAAGCTCCAATTAAGTATAGTAACAGGGCCTGTTAGCATACCTTTTACAAGTTTAGAACTAAGGCTTTGGGCAAATTTAGACCAAGCCACAGTTATAGGCTTTAAGCGACTAACATCGCCCCAAATCACAGGAGGCTTAACACATCTTGTCCCATAGCTTTGAACCCAGCCATTTTGAGTAAATAAAAAGCCCTCTAAGCTCTCTCCAAAATACTCAACCATATCATTTCGCTCAAACTCACCATGCACAAGCACATCAAGCCCTATTTCTTCTTGGAACTTAATACATTCTTTAATCTTGCTTTGATTAAACTCAGTATAAGCGGAGGCTGAAATTTCAGCCTTTTTAAAGGCAAGCCTTGTGGAGCGAACATCTAAGCTTTGAGGGAAAGAGCCTATAGTAGTACTTGGAAGCAAGGGCAAGTTTAGCTCAGCTTTTTGAAGCTCTCTTCTTTGCTTTAAATTTGGACTTCTTTTAAAATCAGCTTCTTTAAGTTCGCTAATTCTTTTATTTACAGCCTCATTTTTTTTATTTTCTTTTTGCTCAAAAAGCCTTAAATTTGCTTGAAGCAAGGGGTGCTTTTCATCTTTAGCCAAGAAAAGTTCTTTAAGTTCCTTAAGCTCGATTAATTTTTCCTCAGCAAAGGCAAAATGCTCTAAAAAGCCCTTATCAAGCTTGCTTTCATTTTTGATAGTGTAGGGCACATGCAAGAGCGAACAAGAAGTATTTAGCACTATATTTTTAGCATATTTTTCAAGCTCTTTTAATAAATTTAGGCTTTTTTGATAATTATTTTTGTAAATATTCTTGCCATTAACTAGGCCAGCAAATAAAATTTTATCAGCACTAAAGCCTTTTTTAACTAAATTTAAGCTTTCCTTGCCCTCGATAAAATCAAGCCCTAAGCCGTCAAAGTCTAAGATCAACAAATCATCATAAATATCTCTTACATCTCCAAAATAAGTTTGAAGCAAGATCTTAAGATCTGCTTTTTGGCTTAAAATATCCTTATAAAAGCTCTTAAACAAGGCTATATCAGCTATGCTTAAATCATGCACCAAATAAGGCTCATCAAATTGCACCCATTTAACCCCAGCCTTATTAAGCTCAATTAATAAAAATTTATAAGCATTTAAAAGCCTTGCCTTGGCCTCTTCTTTGATGGCCTCGCTTTGAAAATGAATGAGTTTAAAAAGGGTAAAAAAGCCTGTGATAACAACCTTGCTTTCAATGCCAAGCTGTTTTGCTTCTTTGTATTCATTTAAGATCTTTTCAGCATTAAGCTTAATATCCTCTACACTATCACATTCTGGCACTAAATAATGATAATTTGTATTAAACCATTTTTTCATAGCCAAGGCTTTCACATCGCCTTTTTCTCCTTGATAGCCACGAGCCATAGCAAGATAAGTTTCAAAGCTGTCTAAATTTAGCTCCTTGTATCTTTTTGCGATGATTCCAAGAGCATAAGCTGTATCAAGCACAGTGTCATAAAAGGAAAAATCATTTGAGGAAATAAAATCTATACCAGCTTCTTTTTGACTTAACCAATGCCTTTTTCTAAGCTCTTTAGCCATTTGAAAAAGCTCTTCTTTTGAAAGCTCTTTTTTTAAATACTTTTCAAGAGCAAATTTAAGCTCTCTTAAAGCCCCTATTCTTGGATATGATATAACTGCATTTTGCATTTTTTTCTCCTTAATTTAAATTAAAAAACGGGGATAACCCCACCATCAAAATTAGAATTGATATATTCTTTAGCCTCTTTGCTTGTTAAAGCCTTAATTAAAGCCTTTGTTTTTACACTTTGCTCCTTTCCTCTTTTTACCACTAAGATATTAGCATAAAGAGAATATTTACTTTCTAAAAACAAGGCGTCCTTTGTAGGTTTTAAACCGGCCATAATGGCAAAATTTCCATTGATCACAGCATAATCAACATCACTTAAACTCCTTATAAGTTGAGCATCTTTAATCTCAATAAATCTTAAATTTAAAGGATTTTCTATGATATCTAGCGTGGTTGCAAGTTCACTTTTTTTAAGCTTAATTAAACCAGCTTGCTCTAAAATCTGCAATGCCCTACTTTCATTTGTAGGATTATTCGGCAAAGCAAAGCTTGAGTTTTTAGCAGGTTTAAACTCGCCCTTATGCTTGTTTGAATAAACGCCCATAGGCTCTATGTGGATCTTAGCAACACTAACTAAATTTGTTTTATTGCTCTTATTAAACTCGTCTAAATAAGGCTTATGCTGAAAGAAATTAGCATCCAAGTCTCCCTCATCAGTGCTTATATTGGGTCTTATTCCGTCTGTAAATTCAAAGATTTCCAGCCTAAAACCCTCCTTTTGTAAAAGAGGGGCTATAAAGCGTAAAATTTCAGCATGAGGAGTTGGCACAGCTCCTATTTTGATAAGTTCTTCAGCCTTTAAGCCTAAGCTTAAAGATAGGCTTAAAAATAGAATTTTTAAAAATTTACTCATCTTCTATCTCCTAAGCAAAACTAAATTTTTCTATCAAATCACTATGATGAACCTTGGCTACATCAGGGTGGGAACGAATCATTCTTTTAAAATAATTTTGTGCTACATTTCTTAAAAGAGGGTTTTTAGGATCTGTATCAACGCCTTTAGCATCTTTGGCATATTTTTCCTTGAGTTTAAAAATCGGTATATCCTTATCAAGTTGCACGCCCAAAAAATACGCTATGCTAAATCTTTGCTTAGCACTTAAATTTACGCGATGAATGGTAGCTTTAAGATAGCCGTTTGTAGCCATTTCTAGAAATTCCCCTATATTAACCACAAAGGAATTTTTAACAGGAGGGATATCTTGCCAAATTCCGTTAATCAACCCTTGCAAGCCAGCTTCTTCGTGTTGCAAAACAAAGGTTATAAGTCCTCCGTCTTTATGAGCGCCTACTCCTTGAGTGTTATTATCAAAGGCTGCTGGATAGCGAATGATTTTGTAATGTTCATAAGTATTTTGTCCATAAAGCTTATCAAAAGCATCGTCTTCAAGCTCTAAAGCCTTAGAAAAAGCTTTCAAAAGAGTAATTGCAGCTTTATTCGTCTGGGCTTGATAGCTCAAAAAAAGCTCCTTAAGCCTTGGAAATGCTTTTGGATAGAGATTTGATCCCTCAAGTCTCTTGTAAAGTGGGGAATTCAAATCCCATTTTAAAGGCTTTTTATCAGTACCAAGATCAATTTGCTCTCTATAATCCTTACTTCCTGCTGTGTATTCTCCCCCTTCCTTAGAATAACCTCTAAACTGAGGAGATTTAATCATAGCTATTTCTTCTTTTTGTTCAAGTGGTAAGGCAAAAAACTGCTTTGAAAGCTCAAAAAGTTCCTCTATCAAAAGCTCATCAACAAAATGATCAACAAGATAAAATATGCCCAAATTCCTTGAAACCTGACGCAAATCATCAAAAATTTGCTCGTTTTTATTGCTTTGAAGAGCTAAATCAAGCTCTTTAAGACTAAATTTTACTAGGGTATTCATTTTTTCTCCTTTATTAACGATAAAGGATAAGAAAACTTATGTAAAAAAATTTGAGAGATTTGAAGATTTATTTATATCATCACTCCTGCAAGTTTCTTATCCGCCTCAAGCCTTAGAAACTCGCACTGAGCTTAAAAGACTTACACTAACTTTGCATCACAGACATGCTACACATCAGACACATTTGCATCATAAGTCTTTTTCCTTTCTTAAAACAAAATAAATTTCAAGAAGTCTAGCTAAATTTTTCTTAATAATTTCTTAAAACATATTAAAAGCTTTTAAAAAATAAAATCTTTAACCAAAAAAGAAATAATTTTGACAATGCAGTAAATTTCAATCAAAAAATCATTTTTATCTTGACAAAATAGCCTTTATTTTGGCATAATCACAATTTAGTTTTAATTTCGTCTCGTTAGCTCAGCCGGTAGAGCATCTCCCTTTTAAGGAGGTGGCCGTTGGTTCGAATCCAACACGGGACACCATGGTCGCTTAGCTCAGTTGGTAGAGCGCCACCCTTACAAGGTGGATGTCATAAGTTCGAGTCTTATAGCGACCACCATTTAAAGAACGAGGCATTAAAG
>NZ_QHLJ01000009.1 GCF_006864365.1 Campylobacter sp. MIT 99-7217 | reverse complement strand
CATATAAAAGATAGTAAATCCTGAATCCCTCCTAGGATCATCTTTTTTATACAAAGTTCCAACCATAACAGAAGCACAAGTTTTAAAAAGTCCTGTGCCAATAACAATTAAAATCAATCCAACAAAAAACATTGTTGAGGTAAATATAGATAAGGCTATGCTCAAATGCCCTAAAGCTATGATGATAGCACCATAAAAGACAGATTTTTTCTGTCCTAAAATATTATCAGCTACCCAAGCACCAGGTAAAGTAGCAAGATACAAACAAGCCCCAAAAATTCCCACGATAGCCGCTGCTTCAGCCTTTGGTATTTCTAAACCTCCTTGAGCAAGCGTTGCAGCCATAAAAAGCACGAGTAAGGGACGAATCCCATAAAAAGAAAATCTTTCCCAAAGTTCAGTCATAGAAAGACTGAACAAGGGTTTAGGGTGTCCTAAAAAGCTTTTGTCTAAATTTTGTGTATCTTTCAAAATTTACTCCTTACTAAAATTTCTAATCTTATGCTACTCAATTATGGCTTAATTTCAATGTTATTTTGAAGATAAGTTAATATTTTTTATATCTTTTGTTACGAAAATTCTCAAATAAAATTATCAAAAAGAAGATTTTACTCATTTTTTATCATTTTATATAGAGATAATACAAAATAGCCCTTCAAATCAAAAATATTTTCGTGTTTTATAGTTAAAATATGTATTTTTAAAAACAAATTTATAAGTTTTATTTTATACTTTTGTTTTAAAAATTTGCAAAGGATATTTATGGGACGAGCATTTGAATACAGAAGAGCCTCAAAAGAAGCCAGATGGGATAAGATGAGTAAGCTTTTTCCAAAGCTTGCAAAGGCTATTCAAGTAGCCGCTAAAGAAGGAGGGGAGGATCCTTTGATGAATCCTAAGCTTCGCTCAGCCATAGCCACAGCTAAGGCAAATAACATGCCAAAGGATAATATAGAAGCAGCGATTAAAAGAGCCTTAGGCAAGGACGCAGCTGAGATCAAGCAAATTCATTATGAGGGAAGAGCACCTCATGGGGCTTTAGTGATAGTTGAGTGCATGAGTGATAATCCAACCAGAACAGTGGCTAATGTCAAGGCTATTTTTAACAAAAACAAGGGCGAGCTTTTGCAAAATGGTTCTTTAAATTTTATGTTTTCAAGAAAGGCTGTTTTTCACTTAGAAAAAGTTGAAGGCGATCTTGAAGAACTTGAGCTTGATTTGATAGACGCTGGACTTGAAAGCTTGGAGCAAAATGAAGAGGAGCTTTTGATTATGGGGGATTACTCAGCCTTTAAGGAACTTAGCGATATGATAGAAAAAAAGGCTCTTGTGATCAAAAAAGCTGGGCTTGAGTATGTCCCAAATAGTCCTGTTAGCTTTGATGAGGACAAGCTAGCTGAGATAGAAAAGCTTTTGGATAAGCTTGAGGACGATGATGATGTGAGTGCTGTTTATACGAATATTGATTAAGGCTTTGCTAAATTTAATCTTGCTTTTGAAAGGCTTTTTTGAGTTTAACTTAGGTTTTAAATTGTTTTAAATTTAGCCTTTGTGTTTAAATTCAAAGCTAGCCTAGATAAATTTAGCTTTTAAAAGCTTTTTAGGCTGGCTTAAATTTACTAAATTAACAAGCTTTCAAATAGCTTAAATTTAAAAAGGAGAGAAAATGTTAAAAGAAATAGATATATCAAGGGCAAAGGATTATGAATTTGCTTTGATAAAGACTGAAAAGGGCGATATGAAGCTTAAGCTCTTTAATGATGAAGCGCCCATTGCTGTGTGTAATTTTGCAAGCTTAGCCAAGGAGGGCTTTTATAAGAATCTAAATTTTCACAGGGTAATACCAAATTTTGTTATCCAAGGAGGCTGCCCTTATGGCACAGGAACAGGAGGACCGGGTTATACTATAAAATGCGAGTGTGAGGGGCAAAGTAACTTGCACTTAAGAGGCACGCTTAGCATGGCTCATGCTGGAAAGGATACAGGAGGAAGCCAATTTTTCATCACTCACAGCCCTCAGCCTCACTTAGACGGAGTTCATACTGTTTTTGGACAAATTGATAGCAAGGATACAAAAAGTCTTGAAGTACTTGATAGCATAAGGCAAGGCGATAAGATCCTTGATATCGAGATCATGGGAAAAAGTATGACAAAAGGAAGTTCAAAACCAAAAATAGCAAAATCCAAAACAACAAAACTTAAAACAAAATCTAAAAAGACAACCAAAAAGAAGAAAAATAATAAAAATAAAAAATTTAACTCCTAGCGTGTATCATACTAGGAGTTAAGACTCTATTTGCTATTGGTAAGATTGTAGGTTACTGGAATTTGTATACGCACGCTTTCTTTGTATTGAGGGAAATTCCTTGCAGCCTTTTGTATGATCTTTAGAGTATGCGAATCTAAAATTTTATGTCCTGAAGTACTGATTATTTTTACTTGTTCTAAGATTTTATTATGCAACCAAACAAATTCAAGCAAAACAGTGCCTGTAAGATTCATTCTAATGGCTTGTCTTGGATAAGTTTCTCTAGCTGCTTCATCTATAGCCTTTTTAACCTCTCTTAAGAAAGGATTATCCGTTTGTCCAAGAGCTAGAGTACCAATTTGAGTTTGAGTATTGGTATTTACTTGAGCACCACCGGGAGGCACACTCGCACTTTCTTGTACTTCTTCTATCCTTTCTTTCTTCTTCTTTGCAACCTTTTCTAAGGGTTCGTGTTGTTTATGTTTTTTCTTATGTTTTTTCTCTTTCTTTTTTTCCTTAGTTTCCTCTGGTGGTATGGGTGCTGGTGGAGTTTGTGGACCAGCTTGGACTATTTGCCCTTGTGCGATAAACTGACTGAGGATTAAAGTTACTTCATCTTCACCTTTAAATTCTATTTTGAAAGGGTTGCCATAAACCGCAAAGAGTAAAATAGGGGAAAAAATCAAACAGGTTAAAATGAAAGATTGGGTTTTTCTGTTCATTATCTTTGCCTTTCGGTAATGATTTGGAAGTTAGTATGCTTTGCACCTTTAAGAATATCTATGATTTGCACAAAGGATTCAAATTTAGAGTTCTTATCGCTTTTAAGTTCTACAAGTTGTTCTTTATCTAGGGTGTTGACAGCTTCTTTGACCTCGTCGAGTGTAGCCGTTTTATCATCAAGATAAAAAACATTATTTTCATCAACGCTTATGAGTAATTTCTTCTTTTCATCACTTGAACTTTCTGCAAATTCACTTTTTGGAAGTTCTACTTTGATTTGCCCATGTGCAATGAAAGTAGAAATACTCAAAACAATAGCAAGCAAAACAAGCATGATGTCTATAAATGGGACTATATTTAAGCCTTCATTTTTAGGAAGTTTTATCATTTTTCTACACTTTTTAAATGGACTTTAAATTTATTGCTCAAAATTGTTATTTTTCTAAGTAAGGCATTATAAGCCATTAAAGAAGGTATGGCAACCAAAAGCCCAATAGCCGTTGCCTTTAAAGCCAAAGAAAGCCCTACAACTATACTTTTCACATCGATATTGCCAGACAAGCCCATGTCATAAAAAACTATCATAATACCAATAACCGTTCCTAAAAGTCCAACATAAGGAGCATTAGAATAAATAATATATAAGGTTGTAAGATTTTCACTGATCGCATCATCGAAGCTTTCTTGGTTTTCATACTCATTTAAATTTACCTTTCTAAAAAAAAGCAATCTCTCAATCACGCACCAAACAGCTATAAAACCCATAAAACCAAGTAAAGCTATGATGATAAAATCTATATGAGTTTTTAAAAATTCCATGATAATAATCCTCGAAAAATTTTAAAAAATTATATCAATTAAAATATAAATTTTGCTTTAATTATAAAAAAATTTACCATTATCAAAATTATATAAATGACGATAATATAGTGATTTCATCTAGTAAAGCTTTTTGATAATTTAAAAAACTGCTATCAAAAATAAGTTATAAAAAATCTGAATTTATAAAAATTTTTATCGTTTATAAGCTTAAAATAAAGAATTAAAGGCTTCTAAAAAGCTTTTAATAAAATCACAATAAATTTCCAATCAATAATTTTTATTATTTAGAAATTTTATGTTATAATCTTTCTGACTTTAAATAAAAAAGGAGAAAAAATGTCAAAAGTTATAGAAAATTTATTGCAGATTCAAGCTGATGCTCACACTTTGTGGATCAAATTTCACAATTATCATTGGAATGTTAAAGGACTTCAGTTCTTTGCTATTCACAACTACACAGAAGAAGCATATGAAAATATGGCAGAGCTTTTTGATGATGTGGCAGAAAGAGTTTTGCAACTTCAGGGAAAAGCTATTGTTTGTCCTAACGAACTTGCTCAAAAAGCCAAGATTAAAGGCAGTGATAAGACTTGCTTTACTGCAAATGAAGTTCTTGAAGCTATAAGAGAAGATTATAAGTATCTTTTAGCTGAGTTTAAAAAACTTGATGAGGTAGCTGATAAAGAAGGAGATACCACAACTTCATCTTTTGCTCAAGATAAGATCGCTGAGTATGAAAAAAGTCTTTGGATGCTTGATTCAAGCCTTACAAATGCTTGCTCTATGAAGTAGTTTTTTCTAAAACCTGCTTTAAGCGGGTTTTAGACCTCAATTTTATCTCATTTTAAATTTATTTTCTACATTTTTCTTATCTATAATCTTAGTTTTTGTAAAAATATATTAAAATACGCCATAAAAATAAAAGGAGTTAAAATGAAGAAAATAATTGCTGCTGTTTGTATAGTTGCTTTTGTTGTTTTAGCTTATTTGGGACAGGTTTTTTACATGGGAAATTTGCATGAAAAAAATTTCAATGATTTTGTGCAAAAACTCCAAACTTGGAAATATGCTAAGATCGAAGATGTGGTTTTTGAAAAAGGCTTTTTCAACTCAAAAGCTTCTTTTAAGCTTGCATCGCAAGAAAATGATTTTATGGTAAATGTGGCTTTTTTGATCACGGCTGATTTTAAAAATAGCATTTTTACTCAAGATGTGATTGAGGGTCAAATAAATCTTACAGAGCCTTTTCTTTCGCTTGTAGGTGATATTTTGCCAAATGGTTCGGTGGCTCGCTTTAGTGTAAATTCTCATTTAAATTCAGATTTTGATATTAAATTTATTTTTTCTGATATAGATGTTCAAAGAGCAGAAGGAACATTGCTTCTTAAGAATTTCGTCTTAAATTTCACAATGACAAACCAAGGGTCTATTTTATTTAGTGATATGAATATTGATGAATTTAGATTTGAGGACTTTAATCCTTTCATGGGGCGTGTGAGTGTGAAGCTTGAAAAGGTGTATTCTGATTTTAGTAGTAAAGAGGGTATAAATTTAAAAGACTATCTTTCCAAGGTTAGTGATTCGCAAACAAAGTTTAGTATTTATCGCTTGAGTATGAATGATGTTGTACTTGATGAGCTTAATTTAGAAGATATAGTGCAGACAGAAGGTAATGTAAGTTTTAATGAAAGTGTTAAACTATATATTAAAGAGGTTAATTTAGGGCAGCTTTCTCCTGATCAAAGAACGCTTCAAGATATCAAACTAGACTTTGTGGCACAAAGTTTAAATCAAGTTCTATATTCGTTTGATTATGATCCTGTGGATATCTTAGAAGATAAGCTCTTTCTTTCTACAAATCCAAAACTAAAGCTTCAGGATTTTTCATTCAGTAGAGCAGGAGCAAAATTTAGCTCAAAAGGCGAAGCAAATTTTAGTGCAGATGAAGAGGTAAATGCAAACTTTAGTGCAAAAAGCGATGTTTTGCCAAGTCAAATACTGCCTATTTTAGCTCTCTTTGGCGCAGATGAGTTGTTTGAGAAAAAAGATGATATCTATGTTTTGGATCTTAATGCAACAGGATCGGTAAAAAAGCCTACCACCATGATCAATGGCACCTTACTTGAAATTGATGATACCTATGAGCTTCAAGATGAGTTTTCAAACCCACCAAGCGATTTGATTCTTGATTGATATGAATAACCTAGCCCTAAAATTTCGTCCCAAAAAACTTGATGAAATTTTAGGGCAAAAAGAGCTTGTGGCAGTTTTTAAAAGCTTTATTTCAAAGCAAAAGCTTCCGCATAGTATATTTTTTGGTCCTGCAGGCTGTGGTAAAACGACTTTTGCCAGAGCCGTGGCAAATGATTTTGGTTTGGATTTTTTTGAGTTTGACGGAGGAAATTTTAAGCTTGAAGAACTTAGAAAAATCCTTGCAAATTATGAAAATAGCCTCTATAAGCCCCTTATTTTTATCGATGAAATTCACCGCCTTTCTAAAACCCAACAAGAAATGCTCCTAGTTCCTATGGAAAATGCAAGATGTATTATCATAGGAGCAAGCACCGAAAATCCTTATTTTGTCTTAAGTTCAGGCATAAGAAGTAGGAGCATGCTTTTTGAATTTAAAGCTTTAAGTGAAGAAGATCTACAAATTTTACTTTTTAGAGTTCAAGAAGAGCTTAAATTTAGCATAGATGAAGAAGCAAGACAGTATTTGCTTCATTCAAGCGGAGGCGACGCAAGAAGTTTGCTTAATTTGATCGAATTTGCTTTGAGTATAGATTCTCAAATTTTAAGCCTTAAAACGCTTAAAACCTTAAGGGCAAATGCACTAAATGACGGCGTAAGTAGCAAAGATACGCATTACCGCCTTGCAAGCTCTTTTATCAAAAGCCTAAGAGGAAGCGATGTTGATGCTTCGCTTTATTATCTTGCAAGATTGATTGAGGGTGGGGAAAGTGCGGATTTTATCGCAAGGAGAATGCTTATTTTTGCAAGTGAAGATATAGGCAATGCCGAGCCAAATGCTCTAAATTTAGCCACTTCAACCCTCATGGCAGTAAAAAATATAGGCTATCCAGAAGCGCGCATTATCCTAGCTCAGTGTGCTGTATTTTTAGCAAGTTCTTTAAAGTCAAATTCAAGCTACAAGGCTATAAATGAGGCGATTTTTTATGTAAGAAACAACCAAGCCCTACCTATCTTACCTTATCTTGATAACAACAATGAAGCGAGTAAAAACTATCTTTATCCACATGATTTTGGTGGCTGGGTTCATCAAAGATACCTTGCTAAAGACTTGAAATTTTACCAAAGCAAGCATATAGGCTATGAAAAAAAACTTGATGAAAATTTAGCCTTTTTAACGAAGAAAATATCAAAATAAAAATATTTCTCTAAAATATATCAATTTTTAATTATAAATATTAATAATATTAATCATTTATTATAAAATATATCATACAATGAAATTCTATTTTTTAAAGGAGAAAAAATGAAAAAATTTATTTTTGTAGCTTTGATGAGTTTGTTAAGTATTCAAGCTTTTGCTTGCGATTCTCATGAAAATCATACAGAGCATAAACACCAAAGTAAATAAAGCTAAGCGTAAAGCTTGGCTTTTTAATAAGAACATATAAATTTAACAATTTTTTACCTCTTTTTTGCTCATAAACATGATACAATATTTCAAAATTTTTTAAGGATAAACCTATGAAAAAAATTATGATACTTGCTACGGGTGGCACTATAGCTGGCATGCATTCAAAAAAAAGTCTTCATTATGATGCTGGAGTTTTAGGTATTGAAGTGTTATTAAAGGAACTTGCTGGAATAGAAAAAATTGCCAAAATATCAAGTAAACAGCTTTTTAACATTAATAGTAAGGATATGAGCTTTGAAAAAATGTATGAAATCGCAAAAGAAAGCTCTGAGGCTTTAAAAGAATTTGATGGGGTTGTTATCACCCATGGAAGCGATAGTTTAGAAGAAAGTGCTTTTTTCTTGCATTTGCTTATAAGTTCTAAAAAACCCATAGTATTTACAGCCTCAATGAGAGCATTTAATGCTTTAAGTAGCGATGCCTTGAAAAACCTTTACAATGCTATCATCGTTGCTGCAAGTAAAAGATCAGAAAATAAAGGTGTTTTAATTGCCCTTAATGATAAAATTTTTAGTGCCTTGCATTCAAGTAAAATTCACAGCACAAATGTAAATGCTTTTAGTTCTCCTTGTGAGCTTGGGTATATCCAAAATCAAGAATGTTTTTTTTATGAAAATTTTTATGCTTCCAAAGCAATTTTTGACATAAAAAAGCTTACAAAATTTGAAAAAGTTAGTTGTTTGATGAGTTGTGTTGATGATGAAAATGAGATTTTGGCTGAATTTTTATTTCAAAATGGAGTTAAGGGCTTGGTTGTGGCTGGTTTTGGTTCAGGAAGCATGAGTGAAAATTTAAAGAAAAAATTAAAAACCTTGATGAAAAAAGGACTTGTTGTTATGGTCAGCTCAAGAGTTTTTAATGCTAGAATTAGCCTCAATGATCAGGATATAAGAGCTGGCTTTTTAAGCTCAAGAACCCTAAATCCTCAAAAAGCAAGGATATTTTTAAGCCTTGCTCTAAGTTTGGCTAAAAATAAAAATGAGTTTCAAGATTTTATTAAACGCCTAGATGACTGAGTAAGATAAGACTTACAGCCATCAAAGCCATACCTGCTAGTAAACCATATAAGCAGTGATGAGCCTCTCCATAAATTCTAGCCGCAGGCAAAAGCTCATCAAAAGCGATATAAACCATTATCCCTGCTATAATAGCAAAACAAACAGCCAAAACAAGGGGAGATAAAAAAGGCAAAAGTAAAAAGGCACAAACCAAAGCTCCTAACGGCTCTGTAAGTCCTGAGAGTGCTGAGTAAATGAAGGCTTTTTTCTTATCATTTGTTGCATGATATATGGGCAAGGACACAGCCATGCCTTCTGGGATATTGTGAATGGCTACAGCAATAGCAATCATGATACCAAAAGAAAGATTTTCAAGCCCAGACATAAAGGTAGCAAAGCCCTCAGGAAAATTATGTAAAGCTATGGCAATAGCTACAAAAATACCTGTTTTATGTAAGGCTTTGTTTTTGAGCTGTTTTTGTTCTTCATACACCGCACAAGTTTTTTGAAATACATCTGAATAATACTGCGAACAAAAGTCCAAAGCTTCCTGATTAAGAGGAAGTTCTTTGATCTCTTCTTCATTTTTTTGCTTACTTAAATTTTCAGGGATAAGTTTATCAACTAAAGCACTTAAAATAATGCCTATAAAAAAGCAAAATATACCGATAAGATCGCCTAAAATTCCATTATAAATACTTTTAAAATCATTCAAAGCCTCAGGCAAAATTTCCATAAAAGAAATGTAAATCATGACCCCAGCTGAAAAACCTAAGCCAATGGAAAGCATTTCTAAATTTTTTCGTTTAGATAAAAATACTATAGCAGCACCGATAATAGTAGAAAACCCCGCAAATGATGCAAGCAAAAAGGCATAGATGATTTGAGAATAAGAAATATCCATACTAAACTCGTTTTTGAATTATTTTATCATATTTTGCGTTAAAATTTATCAAAAACAAAGAGAATTTATCAAAATTTTTTTCATATTTTCATCATTTAAAAGTAGAATAAATGTGTTCTTGGTGTAGATTAATGGCACAAAAGCTCGGTGTTACACTTTCACATTAAATTTCTTATTTGCTCTATTTTAGATAAAGCTAATTCGTTTATACAAAATCCTTTAGTTAAACTAAAGGATCGAGTAATTTTAAAACTCTTTCAAAGCCCTTTTTAGCTTTTCTTTCATCTCATCAATATGTTCTTTTTTTATGATGAAAGGTGGCAAAAAACGCAGATCATTTGCCCCACAAGGCAGGATCAAAAGTCCATTTTTTCTAGCTTTGGCGATAATCTCACTTGCTTTAATGCTTTTTTCAACGCTAAGTCCTTGCATAAAGCCCAAGCCACTGCGTTTTTTGATGAATTTAAACTCATTTACAAGCTCATCAAGACTTTTTTCAAAATAAGGGCTAAGCTTGGTAATATTTTCGAGTATTTTTTGATCTTTAAAGATCTTAAATACAGCATTTACCGCAGCACAAGCAAAGGGATTTCCCCCATAAGTCGTGCCATGATCGCCAGCTTCAAGCGAGAGTTTAGCCACCTTTTCACTAAGCAAAAACGCCCCCACGCTAACGCCACAACCCAAAGCCTTAGCACAAGCGATGATATCAGGCGTAATGCCAAAGTTTTGATACGCAAAAAACTTGCCTGTGCGTCCCATTCCGCTTTGAATTTCATCGGCGATTAAAAGTATATCTTTTTCATCGCAAAGTTTTCTTAGAGCCTTGTAAAACTCAGCTTTTGCAGGATTTATCCCACCTTCTCCTTGCACGCTTTCAAGCACGATAGCACAAGTTTTTTCGCTGATGAGCTTTTTCACGCTATCAATGTCATTAAACTGAGCAAATTTAACCCCATTGATCAAAGGCTTGAAAGGCTTGCGGTATTTTAAAGTATGCGTAAGGCTCAAAGCTCCAAGCGTTCTGCCGTGAAAAGAATGCTTCATGGCTATAAAATGTCCGCCTTTTATGTCTTTGTTAAGAGCGTATTTGCGTGCTGCTTTCATCGCTCCTTCTATGGCTTCAGTGCCTGAGTTTGTAAAAAACACACGGCTTAATCCGCTTGCCTTGCTTAAATTTAACGCAGCCTCGGCGATATTTTCGTTATAGTAAAGATTGCTCGTGTGCAAAAGCTTGTCAATTTGTGCTTTTAAAGCGGTGTTAAATTCCTCATGTTTATAGCCCAAGGCACAAACGCCTATCCCGCTTGAAAAATCAAGAAATTTATCCCCTTTATCATCATAAAGATAAACGCCCTCGCCTTTTTCAAGCACCAAATCATAGCGTTTGTAGGTTTGAACGATGTGGCTTTGTTCTTTGTAATTCATCTTTTCTCCTTTATCCAACTAGAGTTCCTATGCCCTTGTCTGTGAAAATTTCAAGCAAGAGGCTGTGTTTTAGGCGTCCATCTAAGATATGCACCTTTTTAACTCCATTTTCACAAGCTTCAATGCATGAATTTAGTTTTACAAGCATACCACCCTTGGTTTTTTTGACAAGCTCCTTCGCCTCTTTGAGATCTATCCTTGAAATGAGGCTATTTTTATCAGCAAAATCCTCATAAAGCCCCTCCACATCGCTTAAAAAGACAAGCTTTTCAGCCCTTAAAGCCTTGGCCACCTCACAGGCTACATCATCAGCGTTTATATTGTAGCTATTATAAGCCTCATCCATGCCTATAGGAGCGATAACAGGGGTAAAATCCTTTTCAAGCAAGTCCTTTAAATTAGCAGAATTTACAGAGCTTATCTTGCCTACAAAGCCAAGCTTGCTATCTTTTTGCTCGCATTCTAGCAAAAAGCCGTCCTTGCCACAAAGTCCAAGGGCTTTTACGCCTTGAATTTGAAGATTTTGCACTAGATCTTTGTTGAGCTTAAAAAGTATCATGGAAGCGACCTCTACGACTTCTTTTGAGCTTATGCGAAGTCCATTTTCAAATTTGCTTTCAACCCCTAATTTTTCACACATAGCAGTGATTTCCTTGCCTCCTCCATGAACGATGACAGGCTTTAAGCCCACAAGCTTTAAAAGGGCTATATCTTGCATGACAAGGCGTTTAAGCTCCTCATTTTCCATGGCAGAGCCTCCGTATTTGATGACTATGATCTTAGAATTAAATTTGCGTATATAAGGCAGGGCTTCGATGAGAACTTGAGCCTTTTCTAAGTATGATTTCATTGATTTTCCTTTAAATTTAGCTTTTTGATTTTATCAAATTTTAAAATTAAAATCGCTTAATTTAAGACTAGTTTTCAAGCAAAACTTAGACAAAACTTGTTATTATCACAAATAAAAAGGAGAGAATGTGACTTATATTAGTTTAAATAACGGACTTAAAATGCCAGTTTTGGGACTTGGCACGGATTTTCAAGTGGGTAGGGCTTGCATTAACTTAGTCTATGAAGCCCTAAAGCTTGGATATAGGCTCTTTGATACAGCACAGATGTATAAAAATGAATTTGAGGTGGGACAGGGTATTAAAAGGGCTATTGATGATGGCATAGTAAAAAGGGAGGAGATCTTTTTACAAAGCAAGCTTTTGGCTATGGATTATGAAAGTACTAAGCTTGGCATTGATGAAAGGCTTAGCATTTTGGGGCTTGAATACCTTGATATGCTTTTAATCCACTATCCAAATCCTTATGAAAAGGCTATGTGGAAAGCTCTTGAAGAGGGCTATAAGGAGGGTAAGTTAAAAGCTATAGGACTTAGTAATTTTATAGCTAATTATGAAAGCTTTGTAAGGGGGTGTGAAATTAAGCCCATGCTTAATCAGCTTGAAGTTCATGTCTTTCATCAAAGAAAGGCTCTATATCCTCTTATGCAAAAGGATAAGATAGTGCTTCAAGCTTGGAGTCCCTTTGTAGTGGGAAAAAATAACTTTTTTAATAATGAAATTCTAGCAAAAATTGGTGCAAAATATAATAAAAGCATAGCCCAAGTGGCCCTAAGATGGATGATAGAACAAGAAATTTCTACTATCCCAAGAACAAATAAGAGCGAAAAACTTAAGCAAAATTTAGATATTTTTGATTTTAAGCTTGATGAGGAGGATAAGGAGCAAATTTCAAGTCTTGATACGAATAGAACTTATTTTGGTTGGTATGAGTGAGTTTTAAGAGAAAATATAGCTCATACAGAAGTTTTAAAGCTTAAAGGCAATTTTTAATTTTTTTTATGTATGAGCTAAATTCTAGCTTTTGATTATATGGTGTTTAATTATTTTATAAAACAAAACACTTGCAAAATGAGGCTTAGATATTAAATTTAGTCTCATTACCCTCATTTAGACTTAAATCATAATAATTAGCATCCTCTCTTAAGGTAAAGCCATAATGACTCCAAAACTCATTGCCCAAGTCATTATTTTTAAAGGCTATGAGCGCGATTTTGTTGATTTTTTCTTTTTTCAAAGCTTCAAGGCAAAACTCACTCATCTTGTGTGCTATGCCCTTTTTTCTATGATCCTTATGCACGCAAACATGGTAAAATCCCCCCGTGCGTCCGTCATGCCCACAAAGTATGCTTCCTACAATTTGACCCTCAAGCTCGCAAACTACACTAAGACCTTTGTTTCTATCCAAAAAGGCATGGATATTTTCCTTGCTATCATCTATACTTCTTATCCCAAAGCCCTTGATCTCGCACCAAAGCTTAAAAACCGCTTCATAATCTTGCTTTAACATTGCTCTAATAATCATTTATCCCCTTAAATAAATCATAAATTCGCTATCATCTCAAGCCCTAAATCCTCTTCAAAGCCAAAGATCAGGTTCATATTTTGAACAGCTTGCCCTGCTGCACCTTTTAAAAGATTATCAATAGCAGCTACGATGATAACGCGCTTTGTGCGTTCATCAATCAAGGCATTTATATCGATGAAATTTGTATTTTTTACAAAACGCACCTCTGGCAGGGTATTTTGAATTCGCACAAATTTTTCATTTTTATAAAAATCTTTGTAAAGTTCTTTAAGCTTTTTAGCGTCTATTTTTTGGCTTAAATTTGCATAAATTGTTGTTAAAATCCCTCTTTGCATAGGCACTAGATGAGGGCTAAATTGCAAGGTTAAATTTTCTTTTGCTGCAAGGCTTAGTTCTTGTTCTATTTCTGGCGTGTGGCGGTGATTGCTAAGAGCGTAGGCTTTAAAATTTTCATTCACCTCGCAAAAAAGATTTTCAAGCTTTTCACCGCGTCCAGCCCCACTTACCCCGCTTTTTGCGTCAATTATTATGGAGCTTAAATCAATGATTTTTTCCTTAACAAGAGGATAAAGTGCGAGTATAGAACAGGTCGTATAACAGCCCGGATTTGCGATAAGATGGGCTTTTTTTATCTCCTCACGGTGAATTTCACAAAGCCCATAAACAGCCTCTTTCAAAAGCTTTTCTGCCTTATGCTCTAAGTGATACCACTTTTCATAAATAGCCTTTGATTTGAGCCTAAAATCAGCACTAAGATCTATAAATTTACACTCATTCAAAAGCTTTTCATTGATCACAGAAGCTGCAAAGCCTTGAGGCGTAGCAGTAAATACTAGATCTAAGCTAGGAGCGATTTGTTCAAGGCTTTTATCCTCGCATTTTAGATCTAATTTTTGAGCAAAAGCAGGATAAACCTCGTTATAAGCCTTGTTTTCATAAGCTCTTGAGCCAAGATATGTAATTTGTACCTTAGGGTGAGCATAAAGCAAACGCACAAGCTCATAACCCACATAGCCGTTTGCTCCTAAGATTCCTACTTTTAACTTCTTCACTTTTCTAGCCTTTAAAATTTACATTAAATTTATGATTATAGTATATTTTGCTTTGAAAGAGTTTAAAAGCCCTTTCTTTGATACTCTTTTTTAAGCCTTAAAAGCTCTTTTAAAAGGCTAAAAAATTCCTTCTTTTTAAAGGCTTGTATTAAGGATTTTCCAAGCTGATAAGATAGACTTTCTTTGAGTGCCTCTTCATAATCATCATAGCTAGAAAGTGGGGGCATTTTTCTGTGAGGCTCTCTTAAGATCACTTTTTCATAGGCTTTGTTTTCAAGTCTGTGTTTGATAGAGATAAAAATAAGCACAAAGGGTAGTTTAAGCATCTTAAAGTCCTTAGAGTGTTCTATCAAGGCATAGCCAAGTTTGTAGCAAAGGTGAGCTCTTATCCTTTGAATGCTATAAGTGTTTTTTGCCACAAAGCCCTTTTCATAAGCACTTCCGCCCATTTTAAGCCATTTTTCATAATATTTTTGCCAAGTAGGCCAAGTGCGGTTACAAAGAGCATTATTCCAAAATCTTTGATTGCTACCATGAGCATGAACTAGCCTTGCATTAAGGCTAGTTTTAAGACAAACTAAGCCTTCAAATTTTCTTTCTAAAGGCTTTATTTTAAGTTTTTCTTTAAAGCAAAGCAAACTTAAAAGGGCTTGATCGTTGATAAGCTTATTATCAAAAAGCATAAGACGGTAAAGCTCATCATAAAGTTTAAGGGGATTTTCAAAAGAGCTTTTAAATAAGATCACAGGACTTCGCCAAATTTTTCTTTGGCTAAACTCGCCCTCATAATTTGAAATGCTTTGAGCTAGACTATGTTTTCCTCTTCTTGCGGCTAAATGAAAGCTTGAACTAAGTTTAAAAAGGGCTTCAAGGCTTTGCAAACACAAAAGATCAAAGTCCAAATACAAGATATTTTCGCACTCATTTAAAAATTTCAAGGCTTCAAAACGCCCAAAAGCCATATGAGTCCAGCGTTTTAAAAAATCACAATCCCCCCCCCCCCATCAGGGTGAAATTTGCTAAGTCTAATTTTAAAATCTTCCTTTGTAAAAGATATAAATTTACAAGAAGCATTCTTATCTTGCTGTGCTATTTGCCTCATCAACTTTTTATCATTTAAAGAAAAACCATCATGAACGATATAAAAAATATCTATGCAAGAACTCATCTTATCTTTTAAATTTATAAGCAAGGTGCCGATCGTAAAGGCACTATCCTTAGTAGCTACTAGCAAGATGGCGTTTTTGTATTTTTTAGGATCTTTTTTCACTTTACTTTCCATAAGCTAGGCTAAAATCCCAGCACCCTCAAGCTTTGTGCTTCTTTCTTTGGCATAAATTTTAAGTCCATTTTTAACATCGTATTTCCAAATGGGAGCCTTAGCCTTAAAATCCTCCACAAAATCATTGATAAGCTTTAAACCAAGTTTTCTTTGCTTGCTTAAAATCCCAGCCAAATACGAACTTTGCCCCACTTTTACCTCGCCTTTTGAGTGAGCAAAAAACACGCTAACACCCTGTGTATTAAGTTTTTGCTTCCAAGTTTCAAACCATTTTTTTAAAAGTGCTTCATCTATATCAAAGCTAAGCGCTTGAACTTCGTCATCATCACGCACTATGCCGCAAAAAGTAAGCATTGCTCCGCAATTTTGTGTCGCACTTTTTTCATACCATTTAGCATAAATTTCTGGGACATTTAAAGCACCCTCGTAAATTTCAAACATATTAACCCCCACTAACAGGCGGTAAAAGCTTAATCTTATCACCTTTTTTAAGCTCGTATTCTAAGTCGTTTATCAGTGTATCATTGACCGCCACGGCACAAAGATCAAGCCATTCTTTAAGTTCTTGTTTTTCTTGTAAGATTTTTTTTAACTCTTTTAAGTTTTTTGCTTCAAGTTCCATTTTTTCGTGATTTATGGGTCCTAAAAACTCAACTTCTACCATAGTTTATCCTTCATCTAAATTTAAAGCTTATAATAACACAAATAAATTTAAAATAAGGCAAAAAATGCAAATTTTAAATCAACTTGAAAAGCTAAAAACAACGCCCGCTTATGTCATCGAAGAGCGTGCTTTACGCCAAAACTGCGAGCTTTTAGCCAAAGTGAGCGAAAAAAGTGGGGCTAGGGTGCTTTTAGCACTTAAGGGTTTTGCTTTTAGCAGGGCTTTAAAAATCGTTGGCGAATATCTAAGTGGTTGTACTTGCAGTGGGCTTTGGGAAGCTAAATTTGCAAAAGAATTTATGGATAAAGAAATTCACACCTTTTCTCCAGCCTTTAAAGATGATGAATTTGATGAGATAGCAGGACTTAGCGGACATATAGTCTTTAACTCTTTAACGCAGTTTGAAAAATTTAAAAAAAGAGCTAAAAACAAAAGCCTAGGGCTTCGTTGTAACCCTGAGTTTTCCGTAGCTCCAAAAGAAATTTATAATCCTTGTGCGCCTTTTTCAAGGCTTGGAATCCGTGCTGATGATCTTAAAAATGCTGATTTAAGCGATGTTAGCGGACTTCATTTTCACGCACTTTGTGAAGAGAGTGCGCAAAGCTTGGAGCTTGTTTTAAAGGCTTTTGAGCAAAAATTTGCAGATTTTATCAAAAAAATGAAATGGGTGAATTTTGGAGGCGGACACCACATCACAAAAAAAGGCTATGACACGCAAAAGCTTATAAATCTTTGCAAAGATTTTGCTGATAAATACGGCGTGCAAGTTTTTTTAGAACCCGGAGAAGCAGTAGGCTGGCAGGTAGGAACTCTTGTAGCAAGCGTAGTGGATATAGTTGAAAATGAAAAAAAGATCGCTATTTTGGATACTTCAAGCGAGGCTCATATGCCTGATACTATCATTATGCCTTATACAAGCGAGCTTGCAAATGCTAGGATCTTGAAAAGTCGTGAGGGAGAGGAGTTTTCGACACTTTTAAAAGATGAATTTGCTTATCTTTTGGGAGGAAACACCTGCCTAGCAGGCGATATCATGGGAGAGTATGCCTTTAAAAAGCCTTTAAAAGTGGGGCAAAAGCTGGTTTTTTTAGATCAAGCTCATTATAGTATAGTTAAAAACACGACCTTTAATGGAGTTAGGCTTCCAAATTTGATGTTTTTAAATACTCATGATGAACTTGAGCTAGTAAGGGACTTTGAGTATGAAGAATACAGAAGAAGAAATTAAATAACACCAAATGTAATCATACTTTGACTTCATAATCGACTATTTCAAGCTTAAAAATCTCAAAATTTTAAAATTTTTAAGAAAAATTTAGATAAAATGTAAATTAGTGGTTTTATCATAATTATGCAATCTTGTGATAAAATATGTATTTTAAGAAAGGATTTAAGCCTATGAGAAAATTATTTTTGCTCCTATTTTTAGTTTTGGATTTATTTGGACAATCCCAAATTCAGCAGTCTCAAATTTGGGATTCTCAGCGAATTACCAATATAGAAAATTATCCTAGTCTAGGAAAATTATGGACAACATTACAGGGCGAATATATCGCTACTATAGCATTTGTTGCGATTATTATCGTTCTTGCAGCCTTTGCCTTGCACTATATGGTTATTGGTCCAAAGAAATTTTCACACGATGGAAAGAAAATCTATGCCTTTTCTTTATTTGAAAGAGGCTTTCATTTTATAGCCGCACTTTCTTGGCTGATTTTAGTTCCAACCGGCTTGATTATGATGTTTGGGTCATATTTTGGTGGAGGTATTTTTGTGAGAACCTGTAAGAATTTACATGGCTTTGCAACTATCTTATTTATTATTTCTATTATTCCTATGTTTTTTTGGTGGATTAAAAGAATGCTTCCTGCAAGTTATGATTTAAGATGGATGATGATAGTTGGAGGATATTTAAGTAAGATCAAACGCCCTGTACCAGCTGGTAAATTTAACTTTGGACAAAAGTCATGGTATTATATTGCCGTATTTGGTGGTTTTTTGATGATAATTACCGGTGCGTTTATGTATTTTCTTGATTTCAACACAACCACAATTCAAAGTTTATTTGGTCTAAGTCAAATCGAACTTTTAAGACTCAGTGCTATTGTGCATAACTTTTTAGGTATTCTTTGTGCGGTATTTTTAGCTGTGCATATTTATATGGCTGTGTTTGCGATCAAGGGAAGTATTCATTCTATGATGAATGGTTACAAGGAAGAAGAAGAAGTTTATATCTTGCATTCTTATTGGTATAAAGAGCTTACTAAAAAGAAAAAAATTGAGCCAAGTTATACCTATGATCCTGATGTAAAAATTTAGGAACAAGCATGCAAGATCAAGTAAAAACGACGCGTAAATACTTTTATGAGTTTTTTTCACTTCCTTTTAGCTTTGTAGATGAGCAAGTTTTTGCTCGTTTCAAAGCTCAGGCTGAATTTTTAGCTTTAAATCCTTTGAGGGAAGATTTAAAAAAAGATTTTGAAGTGATTTTGAGCTTTGGTTTGCAAGATTTCTTAAATGAACAAAATGCGGTATTTTTTGATTTTTCTTATGTAAATGTTCCTGTAACGGCTTCATTTTATGATGAGGGCAGAGATGATGGTAGAAAAAAACTTAAAGCTTGTGAGATTTTAAGAAAAACACCTTTTAGACGCGATGAAAAATGTGCTCAAAGCGAAGATGAATTTGCTTTTTCTTTTGCTTTAATGCCTTCTTTGATTGATTTGAATGAGGATATTGCTAAGGAATTTGTGGAGCAGATTTTGAATTCTGTGATTGATGAATTTATAGAAAAATTGCAAATTCATAAAAATTCAGTATTTTTTGCTCATTTTGCAAACATTATGCAGGTATTTTTTGATTTTGAAAGAGAAATTTTAGATCTTGATAAACCAAGTAAAAATATAGAAAAAAGTATTGCCGATGAGGCTTTAGAGCGTTTGCCTTATGAGCCAAAACTACCAACAAGATTTAGCAAAACAAATATGGAAGAATTAAGTAAATTGTAACTTTTATGGAATTTTAATTATCAAAAAGTCTAGAATTTAATTTATTTTTTATTTTATATTATGTAAAATTGTTCAAGAGACTTATTTTAATTAGCTATATTTTAGCTTATTAAAAATATTCTAAATTATTCAAAAAGGAGGAAAAATGCAAAAAAATGCAAGAAGAGCTTTTCTTAAGAAGTCTTTGCAGGTTGGGGCGACGGCTGGACTTGCTGTAACTCTTGTTAAGGCGAATTTTGGAGAAGGAGCTTCGCAAGAAAAAAATGTTGTCCTTGGTGATAGCAAAAAAGAAGAAGTTCTTTACGAAAAAAGTATGCACTGGGAAAAGTATTATAAAATAGCTTATTAAATTTAGAAGAAAGGAAGAAAATGGCATTAGCAAGAAGAAATTTTCTTAAATTTGCAGGTGTTGCAGCACTTAGTAGCACGGCTTTTGGTAATGAAAACAAAAGCGTGAGACAAGCAAGCAAGGAAGAAATTGCAAATCCTTATCCAAATTCCAAGATCGTGCGAACGATTTGTAGTATTTGTAGTGCTGGTTGCGGAATTAAGGCTGAGGTGCAAGATGGAGTTTGGATGCGTCAAGAAAATGCGATTGAACATCCTATTTCTCAGGGATCTCATTGCTGTAAGGGAATCGATCAAATTGATCTTACCAAGTCCAAACAACGCATTAAATATCCTATGAAAAAAGAAAATGGCAAATGGATACGCTTGAGTTGGGAGCAAGCTATCGATGAGATAGGCGATAAGATGCTTCAAATTCGTAAAGAGGATGGACCTGATAGCGTGATGTTTTTAGGTTCTGCGAAATTTAATAATCAACAAGCGTATTATTTTAGAAAATTTGCTGCTTTTTGGGGAACTAACAATATCGATCATGTAGCCAGAATTTGACATAGCGCAACAGTCGCCGGTGTGGCGAATACATGGGGTTATGGTGCTATGACAAACCATTTTGGTGATGTTACTAAGAACTCTAAAATGATGATTATATTTGGAGCAAATACAGCTGTGGCTAATCCTATCGGCTTTAAACACTTGCTTCAAGCAAAAGATAGAAACAATGCTAAGCTTGTGGTTGTCGATCCTGTTTATACAAAAACAGCTGTTCATGCTGATGAGTATGTGAGAGTGCGTCCGGGAACTGATATAGCTTTGGTTTATGGTATGCTTCATCTTATCTTTAAAAATGGTTGGGAAGATAAGGAATTTATTGCTACTCGTTCTTATGGAGTAGAAGATGTAAAAGAAGAAGCGAAGAAATGGACTCCTGAGGTCGTAGAAGATGTAACAGGTGTGCCAGCTGCCCAACTTGAAAAAATTACTCGTATGTTAGCGACCATTAAGCCTGCTACGCTTTTTTGGGCTTTGGGTATCACACAGCACTCAGTTGGTAGCTCAAATACTAGAATTCTAGCCATTTTGCAGCTTGTGCTTGGAAATGTTGGAAAAGAAGGTGCTGGAACAAACATTATCCGTGGACATGATAATGTTCAAGGTGCTACGGATATGGGTTGTTTGGCTGATACTTTACCTGCTTATTATGGGCTTGATGATACAGCTTGGAATCATTTTAGCAATGTTTGGGGCGTAAAGAGGGATTATTTAAACTCAAGATTTTATTCTAAAGAGTGGATGCACGAAAAAGGCTTTTCTTTAGCTAAATGGTGGCAAGGTGTTTTAAAAGAGGAAAAAACTTATTCTAACGCACCTATTCGCGTGCTTTGGGTGCAAGGAACGGGTATTACTTCCATGGCACACACAGTTAAAATTCAAGAAGCACTTAAAAAACTTGATATGATAGTAATTGCCGAGCCTTTTGTGAATGAAGTTGCTGTTTTGGCTGATAGACCTGATGGAATTTACATCATACCAGCTTCAACTCAGTTTGAAACTGAGGGTTATGTAACAGCTACAAATAGAGCTATGCAATGGCGTTCTCAAGTTATAAAACCGATTTATGAAAGCAAAGAAGATCAAGAGATCATGTTTGCTTTTGCTAAGAAATTTGGCTTTTATGATGAATATACTCGTGGCATGAAAATGAGGGTTGTTGATCATGAGCTTAAGCAAGTAAAAAGCGATGAGGAAGCTTTTGTATGGCCTGATGATGTAACCACTGAGATGAGCAATGGGCTTTTAAGTATAGGACTTCGCGGAATTTCTGCTGAAAGATTAAGAAGACATCAGCAAAATTGGGAACATTTCGATCCAGATACTCAAGAAGGAATCGGTGGAGAGGTTAAAGGCGAGTATTATGGTCTTCCTTGGCCTTGCTGGGATGCAAAACACCCAGGAACTGCGATTTTATGGAACAAAGATATCCCTTATGAGCGTGGAGGAATGGGCTTTAGAAACAGATTCGGCTTAGAGCATAATGGCGTTAGTCAGCTTGCTGATGATAGTATTAGCTTGAAGGGATCTAAAGTTAAGGGTGGTTATCCACAAATTACTAAGGAAAATATAGAAAAAGTTTTCAATATTAAGCTTAGTGAAGAAGAAAAAGCCAAAATGGGTGCAAGTTGGAGTACCGATACTTCAGGGCTTATCCTTGAAAAATGTCGCGAAATGGGAGCTTGTTGTTTAGGAAATGCAAGAGCAAGGGCTATTGTTTGGGAATTTGCTGATCCTATCCCAAAACACAGAGAGCCTATACACTCGCCGCGCTGGGATTTGGTTCAAAAATATCCTACTTGGAGCGATCAGGTTAAAAACTTCCGCGTTGAGAGTAAATTTATCAGCGAGCAACAGAAAAAAGACTGGAGTAAGGAATTCCCTACCATCGTTTCAAGTATGCGTTTGGTGAATTTAAGTGGTGCTGGTATGCTTGAAAGAACGAGCAAATATCTTGCTGCTATCACACCTGAAATGTTTGCCAATGTCAATCCTGAGCTTGCTTTAAAATATGGCATAAACGATGGAGATATGATGTGGATTCACTCGCCACAAGGCACAAAGATCAAGGTAAAATGCGTACATAATCGCTCAGTTACTCCGGATAGAATTTGTATGCCTTATAATTTTGCTGGAATTTTGCAAGGCGTGGATTTAAGTTATAATTACCCTGAGGGAACAAAGCCTTATACCATAGGCGAGAGTTCAAATACCATTACAAACTATGGTTTTGATATTAACACGCAAATTTCTGAGTTTAACGCAGGACTTTGCAGGATAGAAAAGGCTTAACATGGCGAGAATGAAATTTTTTGTGGATACTAGAAGATGTACTTCATGCTTTGCTTGCCAAGTGGCTTGTTCAAGTGCGCATGAGGTGCCTGTTGGGATAAATCGTCGTAAGGTGGTTACTTTAAATGAGGGCATAGAGGGCAAGGAAGTCTCAACTTCCATTGCTTGCCAGCACTGCACGGATGCACCTTGCGAGCAAGTTTGCCCTGTAAAATGCTTTTATATAAGAGCTGATGGAATTGTGCTTCATGATAAGAAAAAATGTATAGGCTGTGGGTATTGCCTTTATGCTTGTCCTTTTGGAGCACCACAATTTCCAAGAGATGGCGCCTTTGGCATTAAGGGCGAAATGGATAAATGCACCATGTGTGCAGGAGGTCCTGAGGTTACAAATTCACATGAAGAACGCGAGCTTTATGGACAAAACCGCATAGCTGAGGGAAAAGTTCCTATGTGTGCAGCGGTTTGCTCTACAAATGCTTTACTTGTAGGTGATGCGGTTGAAGTAAGTGAGATCTTTAGAAGACGAGTTGTCTTAAAGGGTGCAAAATTAGGCATTGATGATATGCCTTGATTTTTCCTAGCTCAGTTTTTGAGCTAGGATTTTTAAAATACTTCTGTAAAATTTCTTTATTTTAAACACAAAAAAAGCAAGAACATATTATCATTATCCAAATATTTTTTCAAAGGAAGAATAATGCAAATTGATTGCCGAAATTTGGATTGTCCAAAGCCCGTTATAGAGACAAAAAATGCTTTGGAAAAGTTAAACGAGGGAGAGAAGTTAGAAATTTTGCTTAATTCTCAAATCGCAAAAACGAATGTTTTGAAATTTTTAAAAACTCAAAATTTAGAAGCAAAGCTTAGCGAAAATGGCGATGAGATTACAATCAGCACTCAAAAGGTTTCAAATTCAACTTGCACTTTTGACAAACAAGAAAGCCTCGTTTTATTTTTAAAAACAGACAAGGTTGGTGATGGCGAGCTTGGAAAAAAGCTTTTTGTAGGCTTTTTAAATACCCTTAAGGACATGCCACAAATTCCTAGCAAAATCCTTTGTGTCAATGATAGCGTTTTAGTCAATTCAAACCCAGATCACCCAGCACATAAAATCATGAGCGAGCTTGAAAATTTAGGCGTAGAGATCATTAGTTGTGGTACTTGCTTGGAATTTTTTGGCAAAACTAAGGAGCTTAAGATAGGCAATATTGGCAATGCTTATGAAATTTTAGGCGAGCTTTGTGGTAAGGCTAAAATCATCAGCCTTTAGGAGAAAAATGGAGTATAAAGAGCAGAATTTAACGCATTTTGTTAAAGCAGCAGGTTGAGCAGCGAAATTAAACCCGGGCGGTCTTAAAACAATCTTAAATTTCATGCAAAAAACCCCTGCCTTACTCAGCGGTATCGGCAACAACGAAGATGCAAGCGTCTATCAAATAAGCGATGATTTAGCCTTAGTTCAGACCTTAGACTTTATCACGCCTATTGTAGATAGTGCTTATCATTTTGGTGCTATAGCAGCAGCTAATGCACTTAGTGATGTTTTTGCTATGGGTGCAAAGGTGATAAATGCTCTAAATATAGTTGGTTTTGATAACTGCCATCATGATTTAGAGGTTTTAAAAGAGCTTTTAGAGGGTGCAAATGACAAGGTGCAAGAGTGCAAAGGCTTGGTTGTTGGCGGTCATACCATAGAAAATCCCGAATTTTTCTTTGGGCTTAGCATTACAGGCGTGGTAAATCCGCGTGAATTTATAGCTAATAACACGGCTAAAAACGGCGATTTGATCCTTTTGACAAAGCCCTTGGGCGTGGGCATTTTAAGCACTGCTTTAAAGGGTGGATTTTTGGCTAAAGATCATCTAAAAGCCTTGCTTGATAGCACCATGCGTTTAAATCTTAAAGCAAGTGAGTTAGCACTTAAATTTAAGCCAAGTGCAATGAGCGATGTTACGGGTTTTGGGCTTTTAGGACATCTTAAAGAAATGCTTAATGAAAAAATTTCTATCGAGATTTTTAAAGATGAAGTGCAGTTTTTGCAAGGCTTTAAAGAGTATTTTGATATGGGCTTGATACCAGGTGGTGCTTATAAAAATTATGATTTTATTAAGGATTCTTGTATGAATTTAGCTCAAGATGACATTGCACTTTGCGATCCTCAAACCTCAGGAGGACTTTTGATCGCTTTAGAGCCAAAAAACGCAACCGAGCTTTTAAAAGTGCTTAAAAACGAAGGCATAGAAGCTTTTATAGTGGCTGAGTGTGTGAAAAAAAGTGAATTTAGTTTAAATTTAAAAAAATAGACTCAAGCTTAAAAAATCAGTTTTGGTATAAAGATAAAATGATCATTTGTTACATACTAATGAAATGGCGAGAAGATGAGAGAATCGAACTCCCCAAAAGATAGCCAGCTACCCTTTCATCTGATTTGAAGTCAGTGGCGATCACCAGATACGCTAATCTTCCAATAAAAAGTATTATACCATTTTTCTTAAAAATTAAGATTAAAAGCTTGATATTTTTATTATACATAATATTGCAAATATTAAAATTTATGTTATAATTTGCATTCTTTTAGTGTCAAGTTTTGACAATCACATATTTAGGAACTTTCTTTGAACTCTTTGAAACAAAAATACTTTGTCAATTTTTGGGATAATTCCAAAGGAATGATCGCTTTGGGTGTTTTAAGTGCGGTTTATTTTGGAATTTTTGGTGGCGTTTGGGCTGTAACCGGTGAGATGACTCGTTGGGGTGGCGAGTTTTTAGAGCTTTTTGGCATAAATTTAGAGGGTTTTTCATATTATGAAAAACAAAATTTAAATGGCACGCCCTTAACTAGAACCGATGGAATCATGCTCATTGGTATGTTTATTGGTTGTTTGATCGCGGCACTTTGGGCAAATAAGGTTAAATTTCGTCTTCCAGCAAGCAAAATTCGTGTTTTTCAAGCTATAGTTGGTGGGATCTTATCAGGCTTTGGGGCAAGACTTGCTTTTGGTTGTAACTTGGCAAATTTCTTCACAGGATTGCCATATTTTTCCCTTCATACCTGGGTTTTTACTTTTTTTATGGTTTTAGGAATTTATCTTGGCGTCAAGCTTTGCAATAGTGAGTTTTTTAAGCCAAAAGCCAAACTTGTAAGGGTTGAAAAGGCAAATGAGCCTTTGATAAAAAATGAACATAAGGCGAAATTGTATTTTCATTTAGCCACTGTGCTTTTTATACTTTTCATCGCTTGGTTTATATATCTTATCGCAAGTAGTGAAGCCATTAGCGTCAAGGATAAAAAAAGTCTCTTGTCCGTGGCTTTGCTTTTTGGCTTTGTTTTTGGTTTTATCATCGCAAAATCTCAAATTTGCTTTACTTCTTGCTTTAGGGATTTGTTTTTATTTGGTAGAGAAAATGCTATAAAAGGGGCTTTGATCGGCATGGTGATTGCTTGTTTGATAGCTTTTGCTTTTATATTGCAAGGACATACAAGTAAGCTTATAGAAATTTCTCCAGCAGTGGCTTTAGGTGCATTTTTATTTGGTTTTGGTATAGTTTTTGCCGGAGGTTGCGAGTGTGGCTGGGCTTATAGAGCTTTTGAGGGACAAAGTCATTTCATGATCGTAGGACTTGCAAATATCGTTGGAACGATGATTTTAGCTTTAAGTTATGATTATTTGCCTGCAGTGTTTAAAGATGGTATAAAGATAAATTTACTTCAAAGTTTTAGTCCGCTTGGAGGCTTGGGTATAAATTTAGCTCTTTTTGGACTTGTTTTTATTCTCGTTTTTGCTTATAAGAAAAAATTTTTTAAGGAATTAAGATGAAGATTACCTATACTTTAAATTTAGAGGGCGAAGCTTGCCCATATCCAGCTATAGCTACTCTTGATGCTCTACCTAGTCTTAAAAGTGGGGAAATTTTAGAAGTGCTTTGTGATTGTCCGCAAAGTATAAATTCTATCCCCCATGATGCTAAAAGTAGAGGTTTTAAGGTGCTTGAGATCAATCAAGATGGTCCAACTTTGAGATTTTTAATCCAAAAACCTTAAATTCCCTAGGTAAAGGACTTGTTTATCAAGTCCTTTTAAATTTTTGTTTTACTCATAAAGATTGCAAGAAGATAAATTTAAAAACTCTCATTAAATTTGCTCTTGGATTGTGCTTGATATTGAATAGGCATTAAAAATACAAATGAAGTATAAAGCCTAAAATTTAAAGTATCACTTTAAAAACTATAAATATTAGAAATTTTAATTTTAAACCGATCAAAAGCCTTGCGAAGTTAAAATACAAGGCAAAATTATCAAAAAAGCTTATCTTTGTTTTAAAACCCTTTTTTCGTCAATTTTCATCACCCTTTCATCGCGATCTAAATACTCAAGATAAGCAATAGCGTATTTTCTTGAAAGATTAAATTTCTCTTTCATTTTCTGCACATCTAAGCTTTCATTTTTAAGCAAGGCTAAGCAGGTGTTTTTTAGCTCATCTAGGGCTTTTTTTTCTACAAAAAGATTGTGTGCAAGCCTTATAACTAAGCCTTTTTGCGTGAGTGCTTTAAGCAGTTCATCGCCACTTCTTCGATCAACTTCTAAAAAATCATAAAGATTATAAGGAGCTTGTGGGCGAATGCCTTGTTTTTTAAGCTCTTCATACATTTGATTATTATTTTTTTCCTTAAGTTTAGAAAAATCACTCCCCTTTTTAAAATACACCCCATTTTCAAAGTCTAGCAATTTAGACATTTTATCAAGCCCAAAATTACAAAACTCCTCACTAGCCCAGCTCAGTCTTAAAGCCAAAGAATGTGCCGAAATCAAAGCATAAGGGTTTTTCTGCACGATAAATTCCACAAATTTTTTAAACTCATTCAAGCTTAAGAGATTATAAACATTAAGATTTTTTTCATCGACAAAAACACCTTGTAAGTCCTTGGCTAAATTTAAAGCCTGTTCATGCGAAAGCTTGAACCTTTGATACGAACTTAAAAGTCCAAAGCCCATTTTATGCGTATCCTTAAGAAAGTCAAAAGCTTGTTTAAAATCCCTATCTTTCAAAAAAAGCAAGAATTTATTTTTAAGCTCTTTTTTCAAAGGCTCGCTCACAGGATTTAAAACCCTGCCACCGCCTATGACTTTGTTATTTTGAAGCAAGATAAATTTCTCATCAAAGCTTAAAAACATATTTTTTTGAAAGCTAAAATGTGCAAGATATTCATCATTTTTAAGCTTTTTTAAAATGCTGATTTTACACTCAAGTGCCTTTGAACCCACGCAAAAAAGCATATTTTCATTTTTTAAATCCTTTGCCTTGATCAAACAATCACATTCTTTAAAAGCCTTAAAATATCCTTTTTTGCTTAATAAATAGCCCTTTTTAAGCTCCTTGTAATCACAATTTAAGCTCAAAGCCACGCGGTTAAAGGCTGAAATTTGATCCACACTTTGGGCGTGATTTTGGATATTTTTTACTATCAGTTCTTTGCCAGTGTCTAGGCAAATGATCTTTTCGTCACGGCAAATTTTACCCTCATTCAAGCTTCCTGTAACGACCGTGCCAATGCCCTTTAAAGAAAAAACCCTATCGATATAGTAGTGAAAAATAAGCTCTTCATCGCCACTTTTGCCCTCAAGGCTTAAAAGATAGCTTTTAAGCTCCTCTATGCCTAAATTTGTAAGCGAGCTTGTGTGAAAAACTTTCTTTGGAGCGATATTTTGCTCTTTTAAAGCTTCTAAAATGATCCTTGTTTTATCATCTATTTTATCGCATAAATCGCACTTGCTTAGCACTAAAATGATATCTTCTATCCCCAAAAGCTTCAAAACTTCTAAATGTTCCCAGCTTTGAGGCATAAGTCCTTCATTAATATCCACCACAAACAAACAAGCACTAAAGCCAAAAGCCCCACTTACCATAGTTTTAACCAAGTCCTTGTGTCCGGGAACATCGATAAAAGAAAGATTTTTATCCCCTACGCTTAAATTTGAAAAGCTTAAATTTATGGTGATTTGTCTTTGTTTTTCTTCTTCTAAGCTATCGCCCTCAAAGCCGTTTAATGCACGGATTAAAGCCGTTTTTCCATGATCTATATGACCTGCTGTGCCTATGATTAAGGATTTCATTTTTCAAGCTCTCTTATCATTTTGATGAGCCTTTCAAGCTCGTTTTCTTGAATGCTTCTAAAATCAAGCACAAAGCTTTCATTTTCAATGCGTCCTATGATATTTTTTGCTCTAAATTTAGCTTGATTGAAAAGAGCATTTCCCTCAAAGGCTAAAACCACGCTTTTTAAGCTTTTATCAGGCATAGAGCCACCTCCTACAAGGGCTTTGCTATATTTTAGCTCGCTTTTCATTTGAATGCTTTTTTGCACCCTTAAAGCTCTTTGTTCTAAAGTTTCTACGCTTTCATTTAAGAGCTTTAAAGTTACGATTTTTTCATATTCTTTAAGCAAATACGCCTTTAAACTTTCTTCCAAAAAAGCAAGGGTAAGCTTATCTACACGAAGCATTCTTAAAAGTTGATTTTTTTTAAGCCTTGCTATAAGCTCTTTTTTTCCAAGTATGATCCCAGCTTGCACGCTTCCAAAAAGCTTGTCCGCACTAAAGCTTAAGATATCGCATTCTTTTACAAGCTTTTTGATCTGTGGCTCATTTTTGGCTAAATTTGCATTTAGATTTTCGCACCACCCAGAGCCAAGATCATAGTAATTTATGAGCTTTTTTTGCCCAGCTAAGCCCTGAAGCTCTTTTATGCTCACTTCGCTTTGAAAGCCGATGAGAGCGAAATTTGACTTATGCGTTTTTAAAAGCAAGCTGGTATTTTCGCTTATAGCTTCTTCATAGTCTTTTAAATTTGTCTTATTGCTCGTTCCAACCTCGACAAGTTTTACCCCAGCAGCCCTCATCACCTCAGGTATCCTAAAACTTCCGCCAATTTCCACAAGCTCGCCTCTTGAAGCGATCACCTCACTCCCAAAAGCAAGAGAATTTAGCACTAAAAAAACAGCCGCAGCGTTGTTATTTACCACTAAAGCGTCCTCACACTCAAAAAGCATTTTAAGCTTTTCAAGCACCACGCCATAACGTTCGCCTCTAACACCCTTTTCAAGATCAAATTCTAAATTTGAATATGAACAAATTTTATCCTTGCAAGCCTCATAAATTTGCTCATCTATCACGCTTCTGCCCAAATTTGTATGAATAATCACCCCACTTGCATTAATCACACTTTGCAAATCCTTGCGGTAAAACTCTTCAATACCTTGTTTTATCTGCTTTAAAAGCTCATTTTTGTCAATGTCTTCATTTGCAAAGTCTTTTTTGCACCTAGCGACAATTTTTTTACAAAAATGTGCCCTAAGATAAAAAGGATAGTCCTTTAAACTAGAATCCTCGATCAAGCTTTGAATTTGTGGAAAGGTTCTCATTTTGTTCATCTTAAGCCTTAAGGAAATATTTTGTTTATTTTAAATAAAATTCGATAAAAATATTTTTAAAAAGCTGAATTTAAGGATAAAAAATGCAAGATTTTGTTTATGTGAAGAATGATTTGTTGATTCCTTTGGGCGATGAGATAACCATATTCGAGCAAGCTAATGAAGAAGAGGTTTTAATCAGCAACGAAAAAAGCCAAAAAGCCCAAATTTACGCTCCAGAGATCAATTTTTATCTTAAAAACTCCAAAGATGAGATTTTAAAACAAAGTAAAAATGTTTCCAAGCTCTATGAGGCAAGGGCTTTGGTTTATGATTTGGGACTTGATTTGGAGCAAAGTAAAAGTGTGGGTGCAAATCTCATCATAGCTAGCGAGCAAAATACGCCCCAAAATGAGAATTTAACAAGCTTTTTAAAAGAACAAGGTTTTAAGATCATTAGACTTAGCTATGAAGAGTTAATTAGCGTTTATGGAAGTATAGGCGAGCTTTGTGCTGTGGTAAGAAGTGGGGCTGAAGAGCTTGAACTTGACTTTGATATTTTGCTCTTTGAAGGCACGCCAAGAAGTGATTTTACAAGGCAAAGTGGCTGTTATGATCTTGCAAATTTCAAGGATCAAAACGAACTTTTAGCCTTTTTAAAAACCTTAAGTCCAAGATACAGCTACAAAACCTTTTTTACTTACGAATCAAAAACCTGTCAATACCACGAAAGACGCAGCGAACACTGTGCAAAATGCGTAGAAATTTGTCCTACAACGGCGATTTTAAAAGATGATGAAAATAAACATTTGGAGTTTTCGCAGATTGATTGTGTGGATTGTGGTGCTTGTGTGGGAATTTGTCCCAGTGGCTCGCTTGATTACGCGCCTATGTCAAGGCAGAGTTTTTTAAAGCTTTGTAAATTTTATGAGGGGCAAAAGATTTTGCTTGTTTCTAAAGATAAATCCTTAGAAAGCCTAAATATCAGCCTCCCACAAGATACTTTGCCCTTGATGATAGAAGCAAATGCCTTTCTTACGCCTTTGCATCTTTTAACACTTTTGCAAAGTAGCGGAGCAAATATCGCCTTTTACACAGGCACTTTGAGTGAGGGTTTGAGTGAAAATATAGACTTTTTAAATGCTGTTTTTGAAAGAAAATTTAACAAAAAGGCTATTTTTTTAGCCCAAGATGAAAAAGAGCTTGAAGCCTGTCTTGAAAAGCTTGAATTTATAGAAAATCTTTGCTTTGATTATCACAACAACGCACAAACGACAAGAGAAAGCTTTGCTCATAGATTAAAAGCCCTGATCAAAGATGAAAATTTAGGTGTTATTGAGAGTAAAAACTGGCTAAGATATGGACAAGTAAAGATAAATGCTGATACTTGCACGCTTTGTCTTTCCTGTGTAGGTGCTTGTAATGTCGGCGCTCTCATCGCAGATACTAAGGAAAATGCTTTGAAATTTAATCCAAGCCTTTGCACCACCTGTGGATACTGCGAGCAAAGTTGTGCTGAAAAAGATACGCTAAAGCTTGAAAGAAGCGGTTTTGAGCTTGAAAGCTCGTATTTTGAGTTTAAAGCTATGGCAAAAGATGAGCTTTTTGCTTGCGTAAAATGTGGAAAAGAATTTGCGACAAAAAAAGCAGTAGAAAAGATCGCAAACCTTATGAAGCCAAGATTTGCAGGCGATGAGAGCAAAATTTTAACGCTTTATTGCTGTGCTGATTGTAAGGCTAGGGTTATGATAGAGGCTATGGGACGCGAGTTTAAGCTCTAAATTTTGCAAAAGAAGAGGCTTGATATGCCTCTTTATCAAAATTTCATAGTGTATTTTTTGAAAAAATAAAGCCTTATTTTATAAATTTTTCTCCTTTTTAAATTTCACTCTCACTTCACACAAATGTATTACACTTTGATCAAATATTTTTTAAGGAGAAAATCATGAAAACCAAAATTATCATCTCAAGTCTCATACTTGCAAGTTTAAGTCTTTTTGCAAATCAAACCGCTGTAAATCAAGCTCCAGCTCCTCAACCAATAGCACCTTATCCTGCACAGCCTTATCCAATGCCTTCTCATTATGGTTTGCCTCAAAATATAAACGATCAAATTCAAAAGCTTTATCCTGGAAGCTTTGTTGTGGATATTGATTTAGAAGCTTATGGATATGAGATTAAACTCAATAATAGAATGGAGCTTTATTTTGATATGAACGGAAGATTTTTGGGTCAAAAATTTGATGACTAAGACATTTTGCAAATATCTTTTTGGGTATTTGCAAAATAGTTTCTCTAATGATTTTTTTATGATAAGTTCTTTTAGCTTTCACATTTAAACTATGTATTTATAAAATTTTGCTTTAATTTTAAAAATATTTTAACAAAGGAATCAATCATGAAAAAACTCATTTTAACCCTCGCATTTTGCACTTTAATTTCTTTAAATTTGCAAGCAAATCCTCATGCGCACCATGGCTCGCATATGAATACTTGTCAAAGTAAGGCTTGCCAAAACTCAGCAAAAGTTCTTTTTTCCATGCATGAAGCTATGATGAAAACTCCAAATTTAGCAAGTAAAAACGCAGAAAGAGACTTTTTGTCTAATATGATACCGCATCATCAAGGGGCGATTGATTCTTCAAAAATCATGCTTGAATTGAGTAAAAATAAAAAAATTCATCAAATAGCACAAAACATTATCAAGGCTCAGGAGCAAGAAATAAAAGAATTTCAAGCACTTTTAGCCTCAAAAAATGCGTATTCTAAGCCGATGAATGATAAAAAATACCAAGAATTTAAGGCTGATGAAGCAAAAATCATGCAAGATATGATGAAAAGCATGCAAGAAGTAAAGCCAAGTGAAGAACTTGATAAAGACTTTTTAAGAGCAATGATCCATCATCACGCAGGTGCTATAGAAGCTTCAAAACAAATCTTAAAATACTCAAATGATAAAAAAATTCAAGATATAGCACAAAACATTATCAAGGTCCAAGAGCAAGAGATCAAAGAATTTAATGAGCTTTTAAACAAGGGTTTTTAAATTTTGACTAAAGCAACAATGCATAAAAAGATCATTTTTATGGGAACTCCTGCTTATGCGGCGAGGATTTTAGATGAGTTGATTTTGAACGATTTTGAAATTCTAGCCGTTTTTACTCAAGCAGATAAGCCTGTTGGCAGGAAGCAAGTCATTAGCATGAGCGAGGTAAAAAGCCTTGCCTTGCAAAAGCTACCAAAAACACCCATTTTTCAACCAAAAAGCTTAAAAGATGAAAATGTGATCCATGAAATTTCTAGCTTAAAGCCTAATTTTATCGTAGTTGCAGCTTATGGAAAGATCTTGCCTCAAGGCATTTTAGATCTTGCTCCTTGCATAAATTTACACGCTTCCTTGCTTCCAAAATACCGAGGCGCAAGCCCCATACAAAGTGCGATTTTAAACGGCGATGAAAAAAGCGGGGTTTGCACTATGCTAATGAACGCAGGACTCGATACAGGAGATATTTTACAAAGCCTTGAATGCGAGATAAAGGGCAAAAATGCGGGCGAAGTTTTTGACCTTCTAGCAAATTTAGCCGCAAATTTAGCCGTGAAAACCTTGAAAGAATTTGATAAAATCACTCCAAAAGCACAAGATGAAAGCAAGGCAAGCCTTTGTAAAAAGATCCAAAAAAGCGACGGACTCATAAAGCTTGATAGTGCTAAAGAAATTTATCAAAAATTTTTAGCCTTCACGCCTTGGCCTGGGATTTTTTTAGAAAATGGCTTGAAGTTTTTAAATTTAGAGCTTGTCGATGAAAATAGCGAGCATTTAAGGGCTGGAGAGATTTTAGCTCTTGAAAATGACGGCTTTTTGCTTGCTTGTAAAAAAGGAATTTTAAAGATAAAAAGCTTGCAAGAAGCGGGTAAAAAAGCCCTTGAAGCTAGGGTTTATCTTAATGGAAAAAGGCTAAAACTTGCAGATAGTTTGTGTTGAAAGCATTGATTCTACGCATAGTTTTTTATGCCAAAGTATCCGCTTGCAAAAAATCGTTCAAAATATGGCTATTTATGCGCTCAAGCAAACTGAGGGCATAGGAAGCCGTGATAATGTTTGGCACAGCGCTGAAGGAAATTTACACCTTTCTTTTTGTATTCAAATGCAGGATTTGCCAAGTGATTTGCCTTTAGCAAGCGTGAGCATTTATTTTGCTTATTTGCTTAAGGAGGTTTTGGAAAAAAATGGCTCAAAAGCTTGGGTGAAATGGCCTAATGATATTTATTTGGATAAATTAAAAATCGGCGGCGTAATGAGTACAAAGCTAGGTGATTTCATTGTTTGTAGTGTGGGTTTAAATTTAAAGACTGCACCAAAAAATAGTGCTATTTTGGATATAAAAATTGATCTGGTTTCTTTGGTTGAAGAATATATAAAAGAAATAGAAAAAAAAGTTTTATGGAAGTTTATTTTTAGAAAGTATATGCTAGAATTCGAAAAATCAAAAGCATATAAGGTGCATTGTAATGGCGAGTATATAAGTCTTGAACATGCTTTTTTATATGAAGATGGTTCTATTTTGCTTAATGATAAAAGGGTGTATAGTTTAAGATGAGTGAGATTATAACTATTGCAAATCAAAAAGGTGGTGTAGGAAAAACCACAACGGCTATAAATTTAGCAGCAAGCTTGGCTGTGGCTGAAAAAAAGGTGCTTTTGGTCGATGTTGATCCTCAGGCAAATGCTACAACCGGACTTGGCTTTAATAGAAATAATTACGAATACAATATCTATCATGTTTTTACAGGAAGAAAAAAAATCAGCGAAATCATACTTAAAACAGAGCTTCCTAAGCTTCATTTAGCTCCTTCAAATTTAGGACTTGTAGGCATAGAGCAAGAGCTTGCTAAAGATGAAAATTTAGAAAAGAAAATTGTTTTAAGGCAGGCTTTGGCTGAGGTTGCTGATGAGTATGACTTTATCATCATAGATTCTCCTCCTGCACTTGGAAGTATCACTATCAATGCCTTTGCGGCAAGTGATAGCGTGATAATCCCTATACAATGCGAGTTTTACGCGCTTGAGGGCGTGGCAATGGTTTTAAATACGATCAAGATCATCAAAACAAACATAAATCCAAAGCTTAAAATCAGGGGCTTTTTGCCAACAATGTATAGCACGCAAAATAATTTATCTAAAGATGTGGTTGAGGATTTGAAGCAAAATTTTAAAGAGCAGCTTTTTACGATCAATGATGGCGATGAGGATTTTATCGTTATCCCAAGAAATGTAAAACTTGCCGAAAGTCCTAGTTTTGGCAAGCCGATAATACTTTATGATATAAAATCGCCGGGTTCTTTGGCTTATCAAAATTTAGCATATTCGATTTTAGGATAAGTCATGGCAAAAAAGGGTGGTTTAGCAAAGGGAAAGGGATTAGCTGATCTTTTAGGCGATATGAATGAAACTTATAGCAAAGAACTAGGGCTTGATCTTAATAGAGTTGAAGAAATTAGCCTTGAGGATATTTCTCCTAATCCCTTTCAACCTCGAAAAAACTTTGATGAGCAAAGCCTTGAAGAACTTGCTGCTTCTATAAAAGAATATGGGCTTATACAGCCTATTATCTTGCTTAAAAAACATGAAAATTCTTATATTTTAGTAGCAGGTGAAAGAAGATTTAGAGCTTGTAAAATTTTGCAAATGCCAACAATTAAGGCTGTGATTGCAAAAATTGATGAAAACAAATTAAGAGAGCTTGCACTCATTGAAAATATACAAAGAGAAAATTTAAATCCCATAGAGCTAGCAAATTCTTATAAAGATCTGATCGAAGAGCATAATATCACTCAAGAAGATTTAGCCGGTCTTATCCATAAGAGTCGTTCTCAAATCACTAATACCCTAAGATTGTTAAATCTTGATGAAAAAACTCAAGAGCTCATAGCACAAGGCAAAATTTCTCAAGGACATGCAAAAGTTATCGTTGGACTAGAGAAAAAAGATGAAAAAATGGTCGTTGATACTATCCTAGGACAAAAACTTAATGTCAGAGAAACTGAAAAAATCGTCCAAAAGATGAAAAATAAAAGTCATACTCTTGTTGATGAAAATTTCAACCAAGAGTTTGATAAATTTAAAAAACACTTAGACAAGTTAAATATTAAATACAAAGTTCAAGATACTCAAATCACACTAAGTCTAAATGATATTGAGAAGATTAGGGAGATTAACAAATTATTTTCATAAGGTTTAAATAAAATTTTAGTTTTATTTAGATAGAATGAAATACTTGTATCAATTTTTTGTTTCATAAAAGGGGTAGTTTTATGTTTAATGATGTCCATCCTTCCATAATGCTGGTAACCTTAGTGATATTTCTTGCTATGATTATCATATTAAATTCCATGCTTTATAAACCTCTGTTAAAATTTATGGACGAGAGAAAAAAGTCTATAGATAATGACGAAAAAAAAGTAAGAGAAAACTTCGATGAGGTTTCTTCTTTTAATGTAGAGCTTGAAAAAATTCATCAAAGTACACGCGAAGAGATAGCTCTTATAAAACAGGCTGCTGTTTTGGATGCAAAAACAAAGGCAGGAGAAGATTTGGAACAAAAAAAACAAGAATTAGAACAGCAAATGAATATTTTTTACGCCCAGCTAGAAAAAGATAAACAAAATTTCGAGCAAGAACTAAGCACTCATTTAGCCCAGTGGCAAGAAGTGTTTAAAAATAAACTCAAAACCATATAAGGCTAGATCATGAAAAAAATACTCGCTTCTATATTGTTATCCCCTTTAGTGCTTTTTGCAGCAAGTGGTGGAACAGATTATGATATAGTTCCAAGGGCTGTAAATTTTGTGATATTTGTGGCAATTTTATATTATTTCTTGGCTAATCCGGCTAAGACATTTTATAAAAATCGCATAAAGGGTATAGCAACAAGGTTAGATGATATACAAAGAAGGGTGCTTGATAGTAAAAATAAAAAGCTTGAGATCATGAAAAGGCTTGAAGACGCGAAAAAAGAGTCTGCAAATGCCATAAGTTCAGCAAGAAAAGAAGCAGAACTCATAGCGGAGAAAATTCTAGCTGAAAATAAAAACAATATTGCTATTTTAGAAAAGCAATTTGAAGAACAAAAGATGTATGAGTTAAGGAAAATGCAAAAAGAGGTTGTTTCGAGAATTCTTACTCAGATTTTTAAAGACAAGGGTTCGATACTCAAACAAGATGATATTGTAAATATTATGCTCAAAAAGGTTTCTTGATGAATGATTTGATTGCTAAAAGATATGCAAAAGCAATTTTGCAAAGAAAAGATAGTGATTTGTTTTATGAGAACTTACGAATCGTAGCTGAGGCTTTCTCATTGCCTAAATTTAAATCTTTTATTAGTTCTTATGAGATTAAAAAAGAAGAAAAAATTAAGCTTATTTTATCTTTTTTTGAAAAGATTGATGTGAAATTTGAAAATTTAATTAAAATCTTAGCTTATAATCTAAGGCTTGATTTAATCCCACAAATCACTGAGGAGCTAGCCAAGCAAAAAGCCTTAAAAGAAGGTACTTTTGTGGGTTTTGTTTATGCTAAAACCAGTATCAAGGCACATAAGATAAATGAATTAGCCCAGAAGCAAGCGAGCGAAGACAAGTTAGCTAAGCTTGAAGAGGGATTGGGTCAAAGATTTGGCGTGAAGATTAGGCTTGAGGAAAGACAAAGTGATAATGATGGCGTGAAGATTAGCCTTGATGATCTAGGCTATGAAATTTCTTTTTCTTTGCAAAGTCTTGAAGATAAGATGTCTGAATATATATTAAAAGCAATTTAAGGAGTAAGTGAATGAAGATTAAAGCTGATGAAATAAGTTCTATCATCAAGGAAAAAATTGAAAATTTTAATTTTGATCTCGAGATAGAAGAAACGGGTAAAATCATTTCTATAGCTGATGGTGTTGCGAAAGTTTATGGACTCAAAAATGTTATGGCTGGTGAAATGGTTGAGTTTGAAAACGGCGATAAGGGTATGGCTTTAAACCTTGAGGAAAGTAGCGTAGGTGTTGTTATACTTGGTAAGGCTGAGGGTTTAAAAGAAGGAAGTTCTGTAAAAAGACTTAAAAATCTGCTTAGAGTTCCTGTTGGAAATGCTCTTATTGGTCGTGTGGTCAATGCTTTGGGAGAGCCTATTGATTCAAAGGGTGCTATTGAAAGTGATGAATATCGCTTTGTTGAAGAAAAAGCTAAGGGTATAATGGCTAGAAAAAGCGTTCATGAGCCTTTACAAACGGGACTTAAAGCTATTGATGCTCTTGTGCCTATTGGTCGTGGTCAAAGAGAACTTATCATCGGCGATAGACAAACAGGCAAAACTACGGTGGCTGTGGATACTATCATAAATCAAAAAGGACAAGGCGTTGTTTGTATTTATGTTGCCATTGGACAAAAACAAAGCACAGTTGCACAGGTTGTGAAAAAGCTTGAGGAATTTGGGGCTATGGATTATACCATAGTTGTAAATGCTGGTGCTTCTGATCCAGCAGCCTTGCAGTATCTTGCTCCTTATGCAGGTGCTACTATGGGCGAATATTTTAGAGATAATGCAAAGCATGCTTTGATCATTTATGATGATTTGAGCAAGCATGCTGTGGCTTACCGCGAAATGTCTTTGATTTTGCGTCGTCCTCCGGGTCGCGAAGCTTATCCGGGCGATGTTTTTTATCTTCATTCAAGACTCTTAGAAAGAGCTGCAAAGCTTAGTGACGAGTTAGGTGGAGGAAGTTTAACGGCTCTTCCTATCATAGAAACGCAAGCAGGCGATGTTTCTGCATATATTCCAACAAATGTTATTTCCATTACTGATGGACAAATTTTTCTTGAAACTGATCTTTTTAACTCGGGTATCCGTCCGGCTATTAATGTTGGTTTATCTGTTTCTCGTGTGGGTGGTGCTGCTCAGATTAAAGCTATTAAGCAAGTTTCTGGGACTTTAAGACTTGATTTGGCTCAGTATAGAGAACTTCAAGCTTTTGCCCAGTTTGCTAGTGATCTAGATGAATCAAGTAGAAAACAGCTTGAAAGAGGACAAAGAATGGTTGAGGTTTTAAAACAACCTCCGTATGCACCACTTCCGGTAGAAAATCAAATTGTTCTTATTTTTGCTGGAAATAAAGGATTTTTAGATAATATTGCTACAAGCAAAATTGGTGAATTTGAAAATGGTCTTTATTCTTTTATCAATGCAAATTATCCAGATATTTTTGAGCAAATTCGTAGCAAAAAAGCTTTGGATAAAGATTTAGAAGATAGATTGCATAAAGCTTTAACTGAGTATAAAGCAAGTCATATTTAAAAGGCTTTTTATTATGTCTAATTTAAAAGAGATAAAAAGAAAAATAAAAAGTGTTAATAACACACAAAAAACGACAAAGGCAATGAAACTTGTTTCTACTGCTAAGCTCAATAAAGCAAAAGAAGTAGCAAGAAGATCAAAAGTTTATGCTCGTAAAATCGTTGAAATTCTTTCTGAAATTTCTTTTCAGCTCAATAAATTTGGTGGGCAAGAGCAAAAAATTTCTTTTTTTACTAAAAAAGAAGATGTTAGGGTTGTGGATATTGTATTCATTACCGCTGATAAGGGCTTGTGCGGAGGCTTTAATATTAAAACAATTAAAGAGGTTAATCGTCTAAGACAAGAGTATGCATCGCAAAATATACAAGTAAGACTTAGAGCTATTGGAAAAACGGGTATAGAATTTTTTAATTTTCAGGGCATTGAAATTCTAGAGAAGCATTATGGCTTAAGTTCTAGTCCTGATTATGAAAAAGCCTGCGAGCTTATTCATAATATAGTCGATGATTACACTAAGGGTTTGAGTGATGAGGTTGTTTTAGTTCATAATGGCTACAAGAACATGATTTCTCAGGAACTAGCAACAAATTATTTAATTCCTGTAAAACCTTTGCAGGTTGATAATGAAGAAGAGTTTAAATCAGCCTTAGATCTCGAACCAGAAAGTGATGAGCTTTTAAATGACTTGATTAAAACTTATTTTGAATACAATATGTATTTTGCTTTGATTGATTCTTTGGCGGCTGAACATAGTGCTAGAATGCAGGCTATGGATAGTGCGACAAATAATGCCAAAGCAAGAGTAAGAGAGCTTAATCTCGCTTACAATAAAGCAAGACAAGAAAATATTACCACTGAGCTTACAGAAATCATCAGTGGCGTAGAATCAATGAAATAAGAGGAGATGATATGCAAGGATTTATTTCGCAAATTTTGGGACCTGTTGTAGATGTTGACTTTAGCGGAGGATATCTTCCAAAGATCAATGAGGCTATTCATGTAAATTTTGAGGTAGAAGGCAAGAAAAACAAGCTTGTTCTAGAAGTTGCTGCACATTTGGGAGATGATAGGGTTAGGACCATTGCTATGGATATGACCGATGGCTTAACTAGAGGTTTATCTGTTGAGGCGACTGGTTCTTCTATCAGCGTTCCAGTAGGCGAAAAGGTTTTAGGTAGAATTTTTAATGTAACAGGCGATCTTATCGATGAGGGTGAAGAGCTAAGCTTTGATAAGAAGTGGTCTATTCATAGAGATCCACCGAGTTTTGAAGAACAAAGCACTAAGAGCGAGATTTTTGAAACGGGTATAAAGGTTGTGGATTTGCTAGCTCCTTATCAAAAAGGTGGAAAGGTAGGACTTTTTGGTGGTGCAGGTGTTGGAAAGACCGTTATTATCATGGAGCTTATTCACAATGTTGCTTTTAAGCATAGTGGATATTCGGTATTTGCAGGGGTTGGTGAAAGAACTCGTGAGGGAAACGATCTTTATAATGAAATGAAAGAAAGTAATGTTTTAGATAAAGTTGCTCTATGCTACGGGCAGATGAATGAACCACCAGGAGCTAGAAACCGCATTGCTTTAACAGGACTTACTATGGCTGAGTATTTTAGAGATGAAATGGGACTTGATGTGTTGATGTTCATTGATAATATCTTTAGATTTTCTCAATCAGGCTCTGAAATGTCAGCCCTTCTTGGAAGAATCCCATCAGCTGTTGGTTATCAGCCAACCTTAGCTAGCGAAATGGGTCGTTTTCAAGAAAGAATTACCTCGACTAAAAAAGGCTCTATTACTTCAGTTCAAGCTGTATATGTGCCAGCAGACGATTTGACAGACCCAGCTCCAGCGACTGTTTTTGCTCACCTTGACGCTACTACGGTTTTAAATAGAGCCATAGCTGAAAAAGGAATTTATCCAGCCGTTGATCCACTTGATAGTACTTCAAGAATGCTTGATCCACAAATCATAGGCGAAGAGCATTATAAGGTAGCTCGCGGGGTTCAATCTGTGCTTCAAAAATATAAAGACCTACAAGATATCATTGCTATTTTGGGTATGGACGAACTTAGTGAGGAAGATAAGCTTGTGGTTGAAAGAGCAAGAAAGATAGAAAAATTCCTATCTCAACCTTTCTTTGTTGCAGAGGTCTTTACAGGAAGCCCTGGTAAATATATTAGCTTAGAAGATACCATAGCAGGATTTAAGGGAATTTTGGAGGGTAAATACGATCATTTACCAGAAAATGCCTTTTATATGGTAGGAAATATAGAAGAAGCCATTGCAAAAGCTGAAAAACTTAAGGGTTAAATATGAGTGATTTAACACATTTAGAAATTGTAACACCAGTTGGTATGATTTTTAAAGGCGATGTAAAACTTGTTGTCCTTCCGGGAAGCGAGGGGGAATTTGGTGTTCTTAAAGGACATGCCTCTTTAATCGCTTCTTTGAAAGCTGGGGTTATTGATATTGAAAAGGCAGATTCAAGCCACGAATTTATTGCTATAGATGCTGGTTATGCCGAAGTAAATGAGTTAAATATAAGCGTTTTAGCTAAGGGAGCAGTAGCTATCAATGGAAGCGATGATAGTGAAATTTCTAAAAATTTAGCTCAAGCCAAAGAACTCGTTAAATCCATGAGTTCAGATAGTGCAGCTCTAGCTGCAACTTTTGCGAAGATTGATAACCATAGGCAGTAGATGGTAGATTTTTCTATTATTATAAATTTTTTCAAAGATTCAAGTTTAATTACCTATGTGGTTTTGATTTGGCTCTCTTTTTATTTTATACTTAGTTTTGCGATTTTATTTGCAAGGCTTACCTTTTTGGCTGTTTGGACGGCTAAGGAAAAGGAAAGTTTGGAGTATTTTTTAAGAGGCGAGGTTGATCCTTCAAGAACGGAATCTATCTTAAAAAATTCCACTTCAAACGATCAAAATAATTTACAAATTTATAAGAATTTGGCTGAAAAAAGAGCAAGTGTGGGGCTTACTTGGCTAAGTATCATCGCTTCAACTTCTCCTTTTATAGGTCTTTTTGGAACTGTTGTTTCTATACTTGAAACCTTTGGAGGACTTGGAAGTCAAAATTCTTTAAGCTTTATAGCTCCTAAGATCAGTGAGGCTTTGGTTGCTACTGGTTGTGGGATCTTAGTTGCCATTCCTGCATATAGCTTTCATCTTGTTATCAAAAGAAAAGCCTTTGAGCTTATAAGTGTTATTGATAGTGAGATTAAGGTTTTGGTTAGATGAGTTTTTTGGACGAAAAACCTGAGCTAAATATCACTCCACTTGTAGATATCATGCTTGTCTTGCTCGCCATTTTGATGGTAACAGCCCCAAGTATCACTTACGAGGAGAAAATAAATCTTCCTCAAGGTTCGCAAAAGAGTTCTTCTAATGCAAATATTAAAAGTCTTATCATTAGCATTAATGCACAAAAAGAAATTTTTATTGATAAGAATAAATTTAATTTTGTTAGTTTTGCGGACAATCTTTCTTTAATGAAGTCTAAATTTAAGCTTGATGAGCCCGTTTTTATAAGAGCTGATAAGAATTTAAAGTATGATGATGTGATGTTTGTTTTAAGGAGTGTAAAAAATTTAGGTTTTAGTAAGGTTGCATTACAAACGGAGTAAGCTATGAAAGACTATGGTTTAGGTTCTTTAAATGCTTTTTTACTTTCCTTGCTCGTTTATATGGGTTTGGTTTTTTTTATATTTTTTAAAATTGCTTCAGATTATAAAAGTATAGTTAATTACACAGATATAAAGGATAGCTTTATTGATGTGGATTTGGGTAGTTTTACTCCCAAGACTCCAACCCAAAATAACCAAGAAAAAGAAAATCCAGCCAAAGAACAAGAAAAGCAAGGACAAGAAACAACTAATAAGGCTGTTGAGACAAAGCAAGAAAAGCAAAGTGCTAGTAATATCAATTCTTTATTTGGAAATTTAAAAGATTTTCAAGAAGAACAAAGTACAGCCGTGCAATCTTCCGCAAAATCAACACCTAAAGCAAGTTCTCAAAAAAGTGCTAGCGAACTTTTTAAACAACTCAATGACAATCTTATCCCAGAAAACACCCCTCAAGGAGAAAGCTCTCAAAAGCAAAAAACAGGAATTTACGATCAATTTCTTGGCTCGGTGAAAAGAAAACTCGAGGAAAACTGGGGACTTTATCAAAGAAGTGGAAATTTTGCCGTAGAGCTTAAATTCTTTATAGATAGTAACGGAAAATTTGGATATACTTCGGTTTCTAAAAGTTACAATGAAGAATTTGATAATAAAGTTCTAGAATTTTTAAAAAATTTAGAGGGTAAATTTATAGTTTATCCTCCTGATGGTCGTTATGAGGGACAAGCAAGATTAAGTGATGAAATTTTAATGGAGGTAAGAGAATGAAAAAAATTTTCGCAGTATTTTTATGTTTTGTAGCGTCTGTATTTGCAAATTCTGATGATACGCTTTTGATTGTTAATAAAGGAGTAAATTTACCAAAGGTAGTCGTCAAAGATAAGTCAAATTTAAAAGATGCAGTTTTGCAAAAAAATTTTTATAATATTTTACTAAATGACTTAAAAGTAAGTTCAAATTTTGAAGTTTTAACAAGTGGAGATGAGAAAGGTAATTATGTTTTTGAATATATATTAAAGCAAGATTCTAAGGGCTTAAATTTAAATGTCATCATAAAAGCTGATGCACAGATAAAATCAGATAAAAACTATATTTTGCCTCAAATTGATCAGTATCCATTTTTAGCACATAAGGGCGTGAAAGATTCTGTGAGTGCCCTTGGACTTCCTCCGGTTGAATGGATGGATCATAAAATTTTGATCGCAAGAAATAATAATCCTAAAAAAACACAAATCATTCTTGCTGATTATACTTTAACTTATCAAAAAGTAATCATAGCAGGGGGATTAAATTTATTTCCAAAATGGGCAAACAAAGAACAAAGCGAGTTTTTCTATACCGCTTATGATCAAAATATCCCAACCTTATATAAATTTGATTTGAATACAAACAAAGCCACAAGATTATTATCAAGCTCTGGCATGCTCATTGCTTCTGATGTTTCAGAAGATGGAACTAAGATTTTAGCCACAATGGCGCCTCAAGATCAGCCCGATGTTTATCTTTATGATTTAAAAGCTAAGAGATTAGAAAAGATCACTAATTATTCTGGTATTGATGTTAATGGCAATTTTATTGATAATGATACAAGAGTTGTTTTTGTAAGCGATCGTTTGGGCTATCCAAATATTTTTGTGCAAAAGATAGGCAACTCAAGTGCAGAACAGCTTGTTTTTCATGGACGAAATAATAACCATGTTTCTACTTATCAAAACTATATTGTATACTCAAGTCGTGAGCCAAATCAATACGGCGTGTTTAATATTTATTTAATGAGTAGCAAAAGTGATTATATAAGACAGCTTACGGCTAGTGGAAAAAATTTATTTCCAAGGTTTTCAAATGATGGCGGAAGTATAGTTTTCATTAAGTATTTGGGTGAACAAACGGCACTAGGTATTATCAGAGTAAATGCAAATAAAAGTTTTTACTTTCCGTTAAAAGTTGGTAAAATTCAGTCAATTGATTGGTAGCTTTTAGACAAAGTTAATAAAAATTCGTTATAATGCTTACACATTAATTTTTGAAAGGTAGGAAAGATGAAGAAACTTCTTTTAATCTCAGTTGCAGTTTTTGCTATGATCGTGAGCGGTTGTGCTCCTAAAAGTCCTAGGGTAGATGAAAATGCTACTGCAAAGCAAGGACAAGGTGCTGGTAGTGGATCAGCTGATTCTTTTGGTGGCGTGAATTTAGCTGATGGTATTGGCAAAGTTTATTTTGATTTTGACAAATACGACATTAGAAGCGATATGCAAGCTGTTGTAGATCAGGGTGCAAATTTGCTTAAAAATCAAGCAAATAATGCGAAAATCACAGTTGAAGGAAACTGCGATGAGTGGGGAACAGGTGAGTATAATCAAGCTTTAGGTTTAAGAAGAGCTAATTCTGTAAAAAGAGCTTTAGTTACTTTAGGAATTAATTCAAAAAATATTTCAGTAAAAAGCTACGGAAAAACAAATCCTGTTTGTACAGACAGAACAGCAGAATGCGATGCAAAAAATCGTCGTGCAGAAATCAAAGTTGGTCTATAATTATACTAAATGAAAAAAACATTAAGCTTTGTGGCTCTTTTTGGAGCCACTTTTCTTTATGCAGAAACTTCAGCCTTTGATGCTGGAAATATCAACAATTCTGATTATGGTTTAACTCAAAACGAAAAAATTCTTAAAGATAGATTAGACAATCTCAACAGACAATATTCGCAAGTTAGTTCAAGGCTAAGTACAGCTGATGAAAAGATAGATGGACTTCAAAGCCTAGTTGAAGGACTTAATGCTCAGTATAGTAAAACAAATTCCAGACTCAATAACGCAGAGAGTATAGAACAAAATTTAACCAAAGAATTAAACGAATTAAAAGCCTATGTAAGAGAAAGTAGAAGAATTCAAGAGGCAAATAATAAACAGATTAAAAAAGCTTTAAACGAGTTTAGTGAGTTATTAGATGCGTATTTAGGAAAAACAGATTCAAATTTAAGCAAGCCTGTTTTAACTCAAATACCTGAATTTTCAGAATCAAACCAAAGTAAAGAAAAACCAAAAAGCACAGCAAAGCCTAAAGATGAATCTTGGAAAAAAATGGATCCTGATGATTTGCTAGAGCTTGCTATGAAAGAATTTAAAAGTAAAGATGCCTCTGTTTTAGATAGGGCAAAAGATAAATTTGAGTATTTGATCTCAAAAAATTATAAACCAGCAGCTTCAAATTTTTATCTTGGAGAGATAGAATATAAGCAAAAAAGATATGCAAATGCTATTGGGTATTATAAAAAAAGTGCGATGATTTATTCTAAAGCAAAATATATGCCCGAGCTTTTGTATCACACAGCTATAAGCCTTGATAAGGTGGGAAATACTAAGGAAGCAAATGGTTTTTACAGGGCTTTAAAAGCCGAGTATCCAAATACTCCGCAGGCAAAAGCCGCACCAAATCGTAAATAAATTTAATCAAAGGAGAAAAAATGGCTATAGAAAAAAATAGTGTTATTTCAATGTTTTATGAGTTAAAAGATGCAAAAACAGGAGAGGTTTTAGAATCAAATCTTTATGCACAACCTATATCTTTTATCTTAGGCAAGGGACAGATCATTGAGGGTTTGGAAGAAGAGATTATGAAGCTTGATTGTCCGGGCGAGGCTGATATTGTGATCAAGAAAGAAAAAGCTATGGGTGATTATGATGAGAGTGCCATTCAAACCTTACCAAAAGAGCAATTTGCTGGCATAGATCTTAAGGTAGGTATGGAGCTTTTTGGCGAGGGAGAAGATGGATCAAGCGTGAGAGTAATTGTAAAAGACATTAAGGATAATGATGTGGTTATTGATTATAATCATGCTTATGCTGGTAAAGATTTATTATTTAGCTTAAGTTTGCTTGATTCTCGTCCGGCTACTGAAGATGAAATTTTAACAGGTATTGTGGCAGGAAGTCATAGTTGTGGTTGTGGTGGACATGGACACCATGATCATGATCATCATCACGGCGGTGGCGGTTGCTGTGGCGGAAACGGCGGTTGTGGTTGCCACTGATGAGTTTTGCTTTTATTTTTGCAGGTCAAGGCTCACAAAGCCTTGGCATGGGTAAGGAATTTTATGAAAGTTCTAGCAAGGCAAGGCAGTTTTTAGAAGAGGCGAGCGAGGCTTGCAAGCTTGATTTTAAACGCCTGCTTTTTACGGAAAATGAGGATTTGAATAAAAGTGAATTCACTCAACCTGCCATTGTTTTAAATTCTTTCATGGCTTATTTTGCTTTGCTTGAAAAAAAGCCTGATTTAAAGGCTAAATTTGCTTTGGGGCATTCTTTGGGCGAATTTTCAGCACTTGGTATAAATAAGGCTTTTGATTATACCCATGCACTTAAGCTTGTGCGTCAAAGAGGGCTTTTTATGCAAGAAGATTGTGCTAAGATAGAAGCTTCAATGATGGTTATTTTGGGTTTAAGCGATACGCAGGTGGAGCAAATTTGTCAAGAGGCTCAAAATGAGGGCAAAAAGATCTTTGCGGCAAATTATAACTGCGAGGGACAAATCGTTGTAGCAGGCTTAAAGCCTGATCTAGCAAGCTTTGAAAGTATTTTTAAGGAAGCTGGTGCAAAAAGGGCTATGCTTTTGAATATGAGCGTGGCAAGTCATTGTCCGCTTTTAGAAAATGCTTCAAACAAGCTTTGTGCCGAGCTTGAAAAGGTTTTAAAGCCAAGTTTTGAGCCTGTGATTTCAAATGTGAGTGCAAAGGCTTATTCGAGCAAAGATGAAGCCTTAACCTTACTCAAACTCCAGCTTACAAGCCCTGTGCTTTACAAGCAAAGTATTTTAAATGTGGAAAATGAAGTGGATTTTTTCGTAGAGTGTGGTGCTAGCGTGCTTAAAGGGCTTAATAAAAAAATCACCACAAAGCCTACTTATTCTTTGACAAATCCAAGCGAAATTGACGAATTTTTAAAGGTTTTATAATGAAAATAGCCATTTTAGGCGCTATGCCTGAAGAAATCACCCCCTTACTTGAAATTCTAAAAGTTTATGAAAAGCATGATTATGCCAACAACAGCTACTACACGGCTAATTATAAAAATCACGAGCTTATCTTAGCTTATTCAAAAATCGGCAAGGTAAATTCTACGCTTAGTGCTTGCGTGATGATAGAAAAATTTAAGGCTGAGGCTTTGCTTTTTACCGGCGTTGCAGGTGCTTTTAATCCAAGCTTAAAGATAGGCGATTTACTTTGTGCGACCAAGCTTTGTCAGTATGATTTAGATATAACAGCTTTTGGACATCCCTTGGGCTTTGTTCCGGGAAATGAAATTTTCATTAAAACCGATGAAAGGCTAAATTCCCTAGCCTTAGAAGTAGCCAAAGAGCTTGGCATAAAGCTTCACACAGGCATTATCGCAACAGGCGATGAGTTTATCTGTGATGAGGCTAAAAAAGAAAAGATCAGAAGTATTTTTAAAGCCGATGCTTGCGAAATGGAAGGAGCTAGTGTAGCTCTAGTTTGCGAGGCTTTGAAAGTGCCTTGCTTTATCTTGCGTGCCATGAGTGATGAGGCTGGAGAAAAGGCTGAATTTGATTTTGATGAGTTTGTGGTAAATTCGGCTAAAATTTCTGCAAATTTTGTGCTGAAAATGTGTGAAAAATTATGATCGATCTTAGCAAAAAACTCATACGCCAAGTAGCTAAGGCAAATGCTGAATTTAAGCTTATCGAAGATGGAGATAGAGTACTTTTAGGGCTTAGCGGAGGCAAGGACTCACTAGCTCTTGCTCATCTTTTAAAAAGAATGCAAGCTCACGCTCCTTTTAAATTTGAGCTTGAGGCTGTAACTTTGAGCTATGGCATGGGCGAGGATTATTCGCATTTACACAAACACTGCGAAGAACACGGCATTAAACATAGCGTGCTTGATTCAAATATCTATGAAATTTCAGAGGACACCATACGCAAAAACTCAAGCTTTTGTAGCTATTTTTCAAGAATGAGGCGAGGTGCTTTATACAGCTACGCTCTTGAAAAAGGCTTTAATAAGCTAGCCATTGCTCATCATTTAGATGATGCGGCTGAGAGCTTTTTTATGAACTTCATTTATAATGGGGCTTTAAGAAGCCTTGCCCCCATTTATAAGAGCAAAAGAGGGGTTACTGTTATCCGTCCTTTGATCTTTGTTCGCGAAAGACAGCTAAGAGAAAATGCTAGCAAAAACGAACTTCAAGTAATTGGCAATGAGTTTTGTCCGGGCATGAAATTAAGCGCCAGAAATATCAAATTCCCACACGCCAGAGAAGAAGCCAAAGCACTTTTAGCAAGCTTAGAAAAAGAAAATCCTAAGCTTTTTACCAGCCTAAAAACCGCCTTTAGCAATATACACAAAGAAAGCTTTTTTGGCAAGGGAGCTTAGAACTTTTGAAAGTTAAAGAAAAGGCTATGAAAAAGGCTTTAATAATAGTTGATTATCAAAATGACTTTATAGATGGCTCTCTTGGCTTTGAGGGCGCACTTAAGATAAAAGATGAAATTTTAAGGCTTTGTAAGGATTTTGAAGGGGATCTTATCTTTACGCTTGATACTCACAAAAAGGATTATTTAAGCACTAAGGAGGGCTTAAATTTACCTGTGCTTCACTGCCAAGAAGGTGCAATGGGTCATAAAATGCCAGCTGAATTTCAAAGCTTTTTACAAAGGGCTAAGATCTTTAAAAAAGGTTCTTTTGGTAGCTTAGAACTTGCAAATTTTTTAAAAGATGAGGGCTTTGATGAGCTTCATTTTGCAGGGCTCATCTCTCATATTTGCGTCTTTCACAATATCATCTTAGCCTTTAATGCCTTGCCAAATGCCAAAATAATCTTACACCAAAATGCCACCGCAAGCTTTGATGAAGCCTTGCAAAATCATGCCTTTGAGCTTTTAAAAGCCTTTTGGGTTGAGCTTAGATAAGAGAAAGTTTTTTATTTTCGCTGTTTTTTTGTATAATTTCCTTTTTTAAATAAGGAAAAATTTGATGAAGATTTTTGTATTTGCATTGTTGATTTTTGGTTCTATTCTTTTAGCCAAGGAAAATTCTCATAAATTTATCCTCAAAGATATGCAAGATGATTTTGTACTCATAGATTTGAAACAAGAAAATCAAATCAATCTTGACAAACAGACCGAAATTTTTAACACAGAAGATGAAAGAAAGCTTAATAATGAGCGACTAAAATATGATGACACAAAAAGAGATTTGGCTTTAATTTTTGCTTTTAAACCAAATTTTAATTTTTCTTTCAAGTCTTATGATGTTAATGCGAGTGATTTTACTGAAGATATTTTTGAAAATTTGGTTTTAAAGCTTGATGAAAGAAAGGGCTTTGAGCTTTTAAACAAACAAACAAATATACTTTATCAAACCAAAAGCAATTTTTGCTCCTTGCTTGAATGCGAGCAGTTTATACTTTTTGAATCTTCAAATTTATTAGCCTATGAATCCTCTAATCAAAGAATGTATGAAAAAAGAGCTGATTTTTTACTTTCTATCGCTCTTTTAGACTTTAAAGATGATACAAAAAGAGAGGCAAGTCAAAAGGCAAATGTAGACTATAAGCTTATTGATTTGCACACAAATAAGATTATAGAAAGTAAAAATTTACAAATCACCTTTTATCCTACAAAGGAAAGTGGGGAGCAAAACTATATGTATATTTTACAAGACTTTGCAAAGATTTTATATGAGACGAGTTTAAGAAGTTCTAGAGATCTTAAATTATAACCACTTCTTCTTCCAAGCTCACGCCAAATTCTTCAAAAACGCGTTTTTTTGCAAGAGTGATTAGAAAAAATGCATCTTCAAAGCTTGCGTTTTTTTTGTTGATCAAAAAATTTGCATGTTTATCGCTGATCATCGCTCCACCTTTACTAAAGCCTTTAAGACCCACAGCTTCGATCATTCGCCCTGCAAAATCTCCTTTTGGATTTTTAAAAATAGAACCAAAGCTTGCCCCGCTTGGCTGATTTGCCCTTGCTGTTTTTAAACTCTCATCAAGAGCAAAATCAAAGCTTTTTTTTAGCTTAAAAACAGCCTCAAACATAGGTTCTTGAACCCCACAAAAGCGGTAGGAAAAATTTGCCTTTTCTTTTGAAATTTCGCCCTTAAAGCTTCTTATATGAAGTAGATTTTTACTGATATCATGCTCTTTAAGCCCAGCATTCATCTTTAAAATTCCGCCCAAAAGTCCTGGAATTTTGCCCAAAAACTCAAAGCCCTTAAGATCTTTTTGCTTGGCAAAATGATAAATTTGACTTGATTTTGTCGCACAGCCGATTTTTAGCGTGCAAGAGCTTGTATCTTCATCTAAAATTTCGATAAAATCAAATTTTTTCCCTAAAATACCTAAATTTTTAGGCTCATTAGAGATCAAAAGATTATTTGCCCCACCTATTAAAAATCCTTTAAAATCGCAAATTTCATCTAAAACCTGCACTTCAAAAGGCTTTCCTATACGCACAGAGCTGTATTTTTGAAAATCAATGATCATTTAAGAAAGGTTGGAATTTGGTTGAAAATACCTGTGGTAAAATCCGTCATTGTGCTGATCATCCAAGGCATTAAAAACACTAAAACCACAACAACAAGCAAAATTTTTGGCACAAAAGAAAGAGTCATTTCATTAATCTGTGTTGTGGCTTGAAAAATACTGATCAAAAGCCCAGCAATAAGCCCAGCCAAGAGCATAGGTAAGGACAAAAGCAAGGTAACTTTGAAGGTTTGAACCCCCACAGCAACTAGGGTGCTTTCCATGTGATTTCCTTATTTTTTGTTGAATTGTAGCTTAAAATTTATAAAAATCAATTTAAATCCTCATATCTTGCTTGCTCGTATTCAAGCGGTATGAGATGATCCTTTGCATGTATAAGCTTATCATAAAATTTATGCTCATATCCTAAAGCAAAGAGTTTATCAACGGCTTCAAGCTGAATTTCACTCATGCTAATAGAGTTTTTATTTGCGTATAAATTCAAATACACATCAAGCTTTTGTTCATCAACCCTTATCAAATTTCTTTGCATGAGCATAGAAGCTAGGATTTTTCTATTATGATCGGCTATAAGAACTGCTTTTGTAAGATCCTTTTCTATCTTTATGGCATTTGTAAGTGGCAAGGACCTTCTTAAAGCCATTCCACCAAGTGGCAAGGGCAAATCCGGTGCAAAATCACACCAAATATCCCAAATTTCAGCCTCCACGCACAAGCTTTCATCAAATTCTAAAATACTCTCATGGATAAGCACCCCAGCATCAACTTCCCCACTCAAAACAGCCCCTTCTATCTCAAGAAAGTTTTTATAAACTATCCTTGCTTCAGGATAACGCATGCGAAAGATCAGTGCATTTGTGGTGTTTGCTCCACTTAAAGCCACCTTGAAATTTCGCTTTAAGCTCACGCCTTTTTTCTTGATGAGCTTTGGTCCATAACCCTCGCCAAAGCTTACTGCTGTGCGTAAAAGTGCGTATTCGCTCGCTATCAAGGGATACAATCCAAAAGAAATGGCACTCACATCATAGATATTTTGCAAAGCCTTTTCGTTTAAGCTTTGTATGTCAAGAGCGATATTTTCATACGCAAACTCCCCAACCCAGCCAAATTTAATCGCCATATACATAAAAATATCATCAGCATCAGGCGAGTGTGCGACAACGATTTTTTTCATCTTTTAAATCCTAAGAAATTTTTAGCAATTTTACAAATAAAAATTAAAAATAAAACTTAGATTAAAGTTATTTTTGTAAAATTTTCCCTAAATTTTAAGTAATCTCAAGGATATTTATGGACGACGCAAAGAAAAAATCCCTCGACGCAGCTTTAAAAAGTTTAGATAAAACCTTTGGAAAAGGCACTATTTTAAGGCTTGGAGATAAGCAGGTTGAAAAGATAGAAGCCATTTCAACAGGTTCTGTTGGGCTTGATCTAGCACTTGGTATAGGCGGTATCCCAAAGGGAAGGATCATAGAAATTTACGGACCAGAAGCTTCAGGTAAAACTACGCTCACACTTCATATCATCGCTGAGTGCCAAAAATCAGGCGGAGTTTGTGCTTTTATCGATGCTGAACACGCTCTTGATGTAAAATATGCTAAAAATTTAGGCGTAGATGTGGATAATCTTTACATTTCTCAGCCAGACTTTGGCGAACAAGCCTTAGAAATCGTAGAAACTATAGCAAGAAGTGGGGCGATCGATCTTATCGTAGTCGATAGTGTCGCAGCGCTCACGCCAAAGGCTGAGATTGAAGGCGATATGGGAGATCAGCATGTAGGACTTCAAGCAAGGCTTATGAGCCAAGCCTTAAGAAAGCTTACCGGTATCGTGCATAAAATGAACTGCACTGTGATTTTTATCAACCAAATTCGTATGAAAATCGGTGCTATGGGCTATGGCACTCCAGAAACTACGACAGGCGGAAATGCTTTGAAGTTTTATTCTTCTGTGCGTTTAGATGTGCGTAGGATAGCTACATTAAAACAAAATGAAGAGTCTATCGGCAACCGCGTTAGGGTAAAGGTTGCTAAAAACAAGGTTGCGCCTCCGTTTAAGCTGGTTGAATTTGATGTGATGTTTGGCGAGGGCTTGAGCCGTGAGGGCGAAATTGTTGATTATGGGGTAAAGCTTGATATTGTGGATAAAAGCGGATCTTGGTTTTCTTATAAGGATAAAAAACTTGGACAAGGAAGAGAAAACGCAAAAGCCTTTCTCAAAGAAAATCCAAAAATCGCAGATGAGATCGTTAGTGCTATTCAAAGCTCTATAGGTCTTGATAGTGCGATGATAGCAGACAAAGATGAAGATAGCCAAAGCGAGGAGGAATAATGCTTATAATCGAAGATGTAAGAGCTTATGAAGTGCTTGATAGCAGGGGAAATCCTACGATCAAGACCGAAATTTTCTTAAATGACGGAAGCAAGGGCGAAGCTATAGTGCCAAGTGGTGCAAGCACCGGAAAAAAAGAAGCTCTTGAGTTAAGGGATAATGATAAAGATAGATTTGGCGGCAAGGGCGTTTTAAAGGCGATTGATAATGTTAATGAAAGCATAGCCGAAAATATCATAGGACTTGACGCACTCAATCAAACTCAGCTTGATGAGGTTTTACGCGAGCTTGATGGGACAAAAAACTACTCAAATTTAGGTGCAAATGCGACTTTGGGCGTTTCTATGGCTACAGCTAGAGCTACTGCAAATGCACTAAATATACCGCTTTATCGCTACTTAGGCGGTGCAAATGCTAGCATTTTGCCTGTGCCTATGTGCAATATCATAAATGGCGGTGCTCACGCAAATAACAACATTGATTTTCAAGAATTTATGATCATGCCCTTTGGTTTTGCAAGCTTTAAAGAAGCTTTGCGTTCGGTGTGTGAAATTTACGCACTTTTAAAAAAGGAGCTTGGAAATTTAGGACATTCTACCGCACTTGGCGATGAGGGTGGTTTTGCTCCAAATTTAGCAAACAACACCGAGCCACTCGAACTTTTGATGACTTGTATCAAAAAAGCTGGCTATGAAAAAAATATCAAACTCGCCCTTGATGTCGCAAGTAGCGAGCTTTACATAAACGGCAAATACGAACTTGAGGGCAAGAAGCTTACCAGCGATGAGCTTATCGCGCGTTATGAAGAACTTTGTGCAAAATATCCTATTTTTAGCATTGAAGATGGTTTGGCTGAAGATGATTATGAGGGCTGGGTAAAGCTTACACAGAAGCTTGGAGGAAAAGTTCAGCTTGTGGGCGATGATTTGTTTGTTACAAATGAGGACATTTTGCGTGAGGGTATCATTAAAAAAATGGCAAATGCAGTTTTGATTAAACCAAATCAAATCGGCACACTGACCCAAACCATGCGAACCGTTCGCCTTGCTCAAAGGCATAATTACAAATGCATTATGAGCCACCGCTCAGGCGAGAGCGAGGATAGCTTTATCGCTGATTTTGCAGTAGCTTTAAACACAGGACAGATCAAAACAGGAGCGCCAGCAAGAGCTGATAGGACAGCAAAATACAACCGCTTGCTTGAGATCGAGCTTGAAAATGATGAGTTTTTAGGGGACAAGCTTTAAAGGGCATTGATGAGTGATAGCATATTGCAAGAAAATGAATTATTAAAAGCTTATGATGAGCAAACCAAGAAAAAAGAGCTAAGAACGGAGATCTTAAAGCTTCTTTCTTGGGGTGTGCTTGCTGTTGTGGCGGCGATTTATTTTGGTAATATGTTTTTTGGACAAAGTTCTTTTGAAACCTTGATTTCTCTGCAAAACACAAAAAAAGAGCTTGAAAAAAGGATAGCCTATCTTAAGGGGCAAAATGCTGTGGCACAGAAGGATTATTTTGAATTAAAAGGATTATACCCTGATGAAAAATAAGATTTTATGGCTTTTTATAGCCTTTTTGAGTATGCTTTATGCTCAGGATAAAAATCCCTTTATGAATGTTCAAGATCTCAATACAAGCATGCTTGCCCCAGAAAATTTTGATAAGCAGGCAGTAAAATTTGACTCAGATGCGAGGATTCTTAAAAGCATAACGATTAATTATATCGCACTTGATGGCACGGAAAAGAGCCTAAATTTTGATATTAACAAAAGCATTGATTGGCATGATGAATTTTCTTTTTCTAAGCTAAAGCCAGCCCCTGCTGTATCAGCTATATTTGATGTTTCTGTAACTAAGCCTCAAGATACAAACCCACAAGCTAATGAAAGCAATCAAACACTAAACATAGAACTTCCGCTAGATAGTGGCAAGCTTAATGATGTCATCAGTTTTGCAAACTACACAAACCGCATAAAACTTGCTACAAAAGATGAAATGGTAGGAAATTTTACTATAGGAAATCCAAGTAAAATTATACTTGATTTTCAAAACAATTCCACCTTTCCTACAAAAACCCTTGATTTTGATAAGTCTCCTTTTAAAAAGATAGTTTTTGGCTCTCATAAGGGGTATTATAGGATAGTGATTTATTTAGACGGAAAGTATAATTACCGCTTGGAAAAAGACGCAAGCGGATATGTTTTGTATCTTCTTTAGGCTAAATTTATAAGGCTTTTATTTGAAAATGCTTTCTTGAAGCTTATTTTGATCGCTTTTAGCCTTAGTCAAAGCATAAAAACACTTTGACTTTTAAAGGCTTGTTTTATCTAGCTTTACTTGCTTAAGATAAATTTTTAGTATCTATACCCTATCTCAAGCCAAAATTGACGCCCAAGTTCGTAGCTTATCGTTGGGCTATTTTTGTTATCAGCATTAACTGAGGTATTGACCTTATCTAAGACATTATAAACATCTATGTTTGTATAAAAGGTATTTTTCCCATACACAGCCTTTTCTATACCAAGTCTTAAATCCCAAGTAAAACGAGAAGCTATGCGGTAGTCTTCATAAATGCAAGGATTATTTTCTGCCCCACAAGTTCCTTGTCCTGCTTTTTTTGCGGTTGCATTATAAGGCATTCTAACCCTAAAGAAATTATTTAAAGTCCAATCTGTTCGCAAAAGATTGATAGCATGAGTGGTTGAAAATCTAAAGCTTAAAGGCTGGGCGAAATTTGTAACAGGCAAAGTGCTTTGTCTATAACGCTCCCCATTATATATAACATGATCATCATTAGCTGGATTGTAACTTCCGCTTTGATAATCATTAAATGAACGGGTTGTATTTGTCCAATCAAAGGCAAAACTAAAGAAATTTGACATTGCCCCAGCCATAAAAGGCGTGTTATTCATTATGCTAAGGGTGATGACATCTGTTTCTGATTTACCACTATTATCATAAGAGTAAAGATTAGCACTACCACCAGCTGCATCGCCTACTCTATATCTTCTCACCTGATCGCGTCCAAAGCGGTGGATATATTTAGTGTTTATATTAAAAAGCCCTACTTCTTGCACCACTCCAAACATAAGCTCATCATCATAAGGGATTTTAAGTTTTGTAAAATCATAAAAATCAGCATTCGTGTCCATTACTACCCCACCTGCTGTATCTTTCCAATCTAAACTAGGATCAAATCGCATATACCAATTTTCTAAATATCCTTTTTTTTGATTAAATTTATATGAATACATACTGCGTCCATAGTAGCGGTTTGCCCCAAAAGTAAAGCTTGTGTTATATCTAAACTCATCTTTTCCCCAAGGAGCTGTATAGTTTGCACTAAACCTTGGAGCAATAGGAGCTTTTTGCATATAGGTATCATAATCAGCCCTTAAGCCTATCCTAGCACTTATATCGCCTTTATTACCTAGATCAAATTTACTTTCATTTTCAGCAAATACAGCACTTTGGGTATTATCCATACTTGCTTTACCTGCTCTGTATTCATTAAGTATAGCAAAGTATTGTCCATAAGTTATAGGGTAATCATTTTCAGGATCATATATAGGATCACTTGAACACCACTCATTACCATTGCAACTTTGTGCTGGATCTTCTATAGGTGTTGCACCCGTGGCATAGTAGGAGTCTTTAAGCCTTTTAAAATACGCATAAGTATAAGAAAACTCAGCCCCTATATTAAAACCATTTTCAAAGCTATCATTATAGTAAGGCTCAAAATTTTGAGCGATTTTAAGACTTAAATCACTTTGTTTATTGTCTTCATCACCAAAACTTCCCTCGTAAGAAAAGCGATCCTCAGGATCGCCCCAGTTTTTATCATTAGGCGAATACCACCAGTCTTTAGCTATGGCTGATTCACTACGGCGTGATTCTTCCATATAAGAAAAAGAAGTATTGATACTTGCAAAGCCAAGAGAGTTATTTATAGTAAGATCAGCGCCCAGTTGATGACCGCCATTTTTCATTGTGGTTTCTGAGTTTTTAGCACTATCTCGGTAGTAAATTCCAAACTGAGGAGCATAAACATAACTTGTATCGATCAACACATCATCACTTGCTTGATAGCTTCCTTTGATAAAGAAATTATAGCTTTGGCGTTTTTGGGTTCTTTCTTCAGCGCTAAAGCTAGTATCGCTATAAATTTTTAAAGGTATAAAGCTTTGAGTAGTGGTAAAACTAGCTATCACTCCAAATTTATCATTTATTTTACTTTCAAGGCTTGAACGAAATGAGTGCTTTACAAATTTAGGTTGATTGCTAGCAGAGCTTGAGTTTAAAAAATTTCTTTTTTGTGCGTCCGTGCCATAAACATGGTATCTTGTCAAAGAAAAAGCTCCGTCATTTGCATTTCCTTGAGAAATTTGATAAGCAAAATTTACTCCAAAGTCTTTTTCAGCTCTTTTGGTCTCAGCTTCTATAACCCCACCTGTAAAATGTCCATAACTTGCTCCTACATTGCTATCTTGCACCTTGATACTTTTAAGTAAAAAGGTATCAATGTTAAGTCCTTGGGAGCGACCCATAGAAGCATCTCTT